>JBCCSO010000572.1:0-3829 GCA_039199965.1 Chloroflexota bacterium
GTTTCTCCCTCGGGAAGCACGTTCACGTAGGCCAAAAACGCAATCTTAACCCCGTTCACTTCAACAATGGTGGGGGCACGGGCCTCAGAAAGGTTGGATCCGGCCCCAACCGACTCAATTCCGGCCGATTTGAGCAGTGCAATCCCATCCAATAAAGAGTCAACTCCATAGTCGAGCGCATGATTGTTGGCTAGTGACACGACATCAAAACCGCCGCTTTTTAGCGCATCAACCGCTTCTGGCGGTGCTTGAAACGGGTAAGACTTGTTTTCAATCGGCTTACCAAGCGTGCCTATTGCCGACTCAAAATTTCCGATAGTCAAATCAGCAGGCACTAGCCAATCAATCATTTTTTCGAAAGGATAATCAACGCTTCCGTTTTTGATCGCATCACCCAGCCGACGGTCGAGCATGATGTCGCCTACGGCCGCCAGATGGATTTCATAAGTTTCAGGTTTGGCAACTTCGGTGGGTGGGGTGGTTGGAACCGCGGTAGGCGTTTGTGTGGCTGTTGCCAGCGGTTGTGTGGGGATAGCTGTGGGTGTGCTGGGTGGTGCGGCCGTTGGAGCGGTCGTGGCTGTGGCTGGCGGTGCCACGGTGATAATGGCGGTTTGGGTGGGCTGAGTAGTGTTTGTCGGTTTTGGTGCGTCAAGTTCGGCCGGGGTGCAGCCAATCAATATAAAAATGGGCAATACCCAATAAACAATGGGCAATGAATAATATTTGGCTACGGAATGCAAGGCTCTGGGTCCTGATTAAGCTGGTACTCGGTCAATGAGACCCCCGCTTCGTAGAAAATAGTGGCATTGGAAACGCCCACATAGCGGAAATGCCACGGCTCGTAGTAAAAGCCGGTTACGTCTTGAGCAGAGCGCGGATAGCTCAGCGTAAACCCATATTTATGCGCGTTGTTAATCAGCCAATCACCTTCAGGCGTTTTGAAAAAATAAGTGTGGAACTGCAGATTTTCATCAAAGCTATCGTCGATGAACTCATGCAGGTTGTATGATCCAAAATCAACCGTGGTTCCAAGCTGGTGCTCACTGTGCCCCGGCCGGGCGCTTAATATTCCCACCCGATCCGGTTCCCGCTCTGACCATTTGGCATACGCTCTTTCCTGCACCGCGTAGCTGCGATACCCAGAAATAATGTATGGTTCAAGCCCCAGCGCAAGCATGTCATTAACCATGCTCCGGAGCGGATCAATTAGCTCTTCACGCACTTCAGTTGGATAGCCCAGCGTGATTGTGTTGTCAAAGATGGTGTTGATAGGGACTAAGTTAGGCGGCGTGTAGCCACGGCTCAAGCCAAAGTTTTGGGTGACCACAACCAGAAAATCGTCTGGATTGGGCATGCGCTCGCTGCAAACCGCTTTGGTTGGTGTTGGTGTGGGCGTCGGGGTGTTCGTGGGGGTTGGCGTAAACGTTGGGGTAGATGTTGGTGTGATCGTGGGTACGGCCGTGGGCGCAGACGGCTGAGATATGGTAGGGACGCTGGTTGAAGTTGGTGCAAGCGTAGGAAGAGGGGTATTGGTGACCTGTGCAATTTCTGTTTCCTGTTCAGGCGCAGTGCACCCTATCGAAAACAAAAATAGGCAAACAAAAAGGGGCAAATTTCGGAAATACCGTTGCATACTCAAAACTTGCCCCAATTCTAGCGTCGGTGACCGTCAGGGTCACCCAACACCTATCTGTTATTCAACAACTATTGCAGGGCGGCCCTGAAAGAGCGGGCTGTTCGCTTCAACCGTGCCAACCGCGACCGCATCTGGCATATGCTGTTTAAACGTCTCAACTTGATCTGGTGCGATAGCAACCAGCAGTCCACCAGATGTTTCTGGTGTCCACAGTATCTTCTGCATTAATTCAGACACATCTGGACCAAACGTGACGTGCTCGCCGAAATGAGCAATATTCCGGCCGGTGCCACCGGGGATGGTTCCCATTTCACCATAGCGTACCGTGCCGTTATGCAGCGGCATATCGGCCGCTTTAAGCCTAAATGTGACGTTGCCCGCTTTTGCCATCTCGAAGCCGTGTCCCAAGATTGAAAACCCGGTGATGTCAGTCATGGCGTGTGCGTCGGCCGCTTGTGCCGCTTCTGCCCCCGCCTTGTTCAGCGTTTTCATTGCTTTGACGGCTGCTGCCACATCTGCTTCATCGGTTTTGCCCCGCTTAAGCGCAGTGGTAATCACGCCCACACCCAGCGGTTTGGTTAGCATCAGCACATCACCCGGTTGCGCGCCACCTTTGCGCTTCACCTTTTCAGGCTCAATCAGTCCGGTGACGGCCAAACCGTATTTGGGTTCATTGTCGGCCACGCTGTGGCCACCGACAATCACGCCGCCAGCCTCTGCTACCTTCTCAGCACCACCGCGTAACATCTCTTTCAAGATGGCGGTGTCTAAGCCAGACGGGAATGCGACAAGGTTCATGGCAAACAGTACTTTGCCACCCATCGCGTAGACGTCTGATAGCGCATTGGCGGCCGCAATTGCCCCAAAATCATAAGGGTCATCTACTACCGGCGGAAAGAAGTCGGTTGTATTGATGATTGCCTGCTGATCATTGAGCTGATAAACCCCAGCGTCATCCGCTTTCTCTAGTCCAACTAGCAGCTGCGGAAAGTCGGCCGGATTAAATGTGTCTCGAATCGGTTGTATGACCTTGGCTAGCTCACCCGGAGCCAGTTTAGAGGCTCAACCAGCGCTCGAGGCAAGTTCTGTGAGACGAATTGTCTGTAAATTAGCCATTTTTCCTCCGATTAAATTGGATATATTTTCTTTGATTCGGTGAATTTAGAAATTCTTTCGTGAAATTACAATTTGCTTAGTAAATTGAGCGACAGCAATTGTTTGAAAGATGATTATGAAAAATGTTCAAAAGGATCGTCAATTTGTAGTAAATGATGTGCCCTAAGAACGGGTGGTGAAGTGTAGATTTTAACCATTTAAAGTAAAATTCTTACCTATGAATCTCTCACGTATGCTGGCCCCAAAATCGGCCGTTTTTATTGGTGGGGAAGACCTGTTGCCAATCATAGAAAATGCTCAAAAGCATCAATTTTCGGGTGATATATTTATTGTAAACCAATCCCAAAAGTCAATGGCAGGCATTCAGTGTTTTTCATCGATCGAGGAACTACCTGTTGATCCTGACGTTGCATACGTGAGTTTGGCAAGGGACTTGCTCCCATCAGTGCTCCAATCATTGTACTACAAGCAGTGTGGTGGAGTGGTGATTAACTCTCCACAGTTAACAGACACCGATGTTCCAGATATTGTCTATCGTGGTGATGATCTGCCTATTTTGGGAGGTAACGCAGCCGGCTTTGCAAATTATTTAGATCACTCAATTTTTCTGCAGAGCCAGCAAAAGACCCATGAACCGATTGAAACTGGTGTGGCGGTTGTTAGTGCAGATCAAACTTTTCTTAACGAAATAGATTATTCAGGCTCAGGGTTGTCTGTGGCGTATTCAATTGTGCCGGGAGGGGAAACTGGCCTAAGTGAGGCTGAACTCCTTGATTATATTCTTACAGATGATCGAGTATCGGCCGTTTTAATGCTTCTGGATGATGTTAGGAATGTAACGGCTTTGAGCATAGCTGCCTTGAAAGCCGCTCGTAAAGGGGTGCCAATTGTTGCTGTGAAAGCTGGCAAGTCGGTGGCCGATGATTATTTGGCTGTTTCAGCTCTCTTTGCAAGATTGGGCTTCATAGAATGTGCCACACCGGCCGAAGCTGCTGAAACCCTCAAAATGTTGATCGGTACCAGTCGGCCACTGGGCAGACGGGCTGCGATTGTTGTTAATTCCCCCGCTTATGCAAA
>JBCCSO010000573.1:0-3825 GCA_039199965.1 Chloroflexota bacterium
ATCAACTCACCACTTCAACACAACCGCATCGGTCACAGTGTTTCGCTGGACATACGTCCAACGGCGACAACCGTAGGCATGGAACCACGCCTCCGTCTGCACCCCCTCCGTGTTTGTACGCATGTAGCCAAAATCAAACTCATAGGTCTCATCGCCCTGAGCCTTAATCTCATCTGGCACTTCCGGCACCTCGCCGTAGTAGAACTCTAAACTTCTCCAACAAGCTGCAAAACATGCTCAACCATTTGGTCACTCAATAAAAGCCGTCCCGCATCATTTGCTCAAGAACTGACTTTACATCACCCAAAAAGCCAAACTTTTTCGCAGCTAACAAAATTCCAGGCGTTCCCACCACGACAAGCCCCATCGTTTTTGCAAAGCTTCGTGCAGCCCGATCATCTAAACCGGCCACATCAATGTCATTCGCCAGCGCATATGCAACTGTAGTAAGTTCACCTTCACCCATGTCGCTAGCTGGCAACCGGGCCAAGTCCTCATTTTTAGTTTCCACAACGTTAACCGCTTCAAGTTTTCTTGGATCAATTACCCCATCTCGCAACGTCCGGCCGATATCCAGTTCAGCACAAACCGATTCGGTCACACAGACTTCATCATACAGTTTAAAAAGAAGATGTTCCTGCTTGGCTAACCCCAAATACAACCAAACGGTCGTATCACAAATGATGGCTGAAGGCACTACTTAGCTCCTCTTCAAGATCACTTGGCTCCTGCTGTATGACCGGAATATTGAACTCCCCACAGCGAAGCAAAAACTCAACCCGAGAGATTCCAGCCATCCGCGCGGCCATCCCGCTTGACAATTTCCCCTGTCCGAACAGCATCATGGCTCCGTAAAGCCTTAAATCATCAGCAAGCTCCGAATCGTTGCGCTTTAAAATCTGTTGAATGTCTTCTGGGAAATCGATATGAATCGTCGTCATGGCAAGCATTATAACGGAATGAGCCAATCATTGTACAGACCAGACGGGCTTGCAAGCGCAAATCAGTCTGGTCTGGGGAATCAACTAACCACTTCAGCACAACCGCATCAGTCACTGTGTTGCGTTGGATATACGTCCAACGGAGACAACCGTAGGCATGGAACCACGCCTCCGTCTGCACCCCCTCCGTGTTTTTACGCATGTAGCCAAAATCAAACTCATAGGTCTCATCGCCCCGCCTCTAAAATCATCTAAAACGTTAATCGCTGAATAAGCGAATATAACTTTGATAAATGTAGCGTCGATGGCGAGACTGGCCGGTAAACTCTTGAATAATACCGACCTTTTCAAGGTTCGATACCAAATTATTTGCGGCCGTATATGAAGAATCGAGGAGCTCGCGAATCTCACTGATAGAGATAATTGGATGCTCAAATAGATAATCCAAGACTCGTTGTCCATTACCGGCCGTTTTTCCAAGCTGATCAAAGATGATCTGCCGATGCGCCTCTCTTAATAATAAAATCTCGCGAACCGTTTGAGTCGCTTCCTTACTCACTTCGATAACGCCATCAACAAAAAACTCAAGCCAAGCCTCCCACGATCCATGATCTCGCACAGCTTGAAGCTGATCATAATAGGTTTGCCGATGTTTTTTGAAATAATGTGAAATATAAAGAACTGGTTTAACAAGAACTTCTTGCTCACACAAAAGTAGTGTTATTAACAAGCGGCCGACTCGACCATTTCCATCTAAAAATGGATGAATTGTTTCAAATTGTGCGTGAGCAAGACCGATTTTTAATAATAGAGGAAGAGTGTTATCCGTATGCAAAAATGTCTCAAGCTGTGCCAAGCTGGGTGCAACCTCGTGTTTTGGCGGTGGAATAAAATCGGCTTCCCCTAACGTACACCCGGCTGGACCAATCCAGTTTTGACTCGTACGTAATTCTCCCGGAATAAGATGCCCTCCCCTTGTTCCTGCAAGCAGTTTTTCGTGGATTTCTCGAATGAGCCGAACGCTAATTGGCAAAGTATCCAATCTCTTTAGCCCATAGTTCATCGCATGGACATAATTCACCACTTCATCGATATCACTGGGCAGTTCAGCTGATAAAATCTTTGCTTCTGCAGTTAAAATATCTTGCAATGAACTACGAGTTCCTTCAATCTGGCTCGACAAAACCGCCTCTTTACGCACATACATAAATACGAACAAGTCTGGATTGGGCAAAGTTAAGATCGAACCGTCTAAGCGTCCCAAGACCCTATCAGCTTGGGACAATTTGATTTGTAAATTGCCATTAATCTGTATTGGAGGTTTAGAAGGGGGCAGTGGCTCTGGGACAAACGCCCTATATCCTGTTGGTTGTTGAATGTACTTTCCGGCTCTTTGATTTGTAGACATATGTCACTTTCCTGTAATATAAAGTACTTTTTGATTTATATTACAGGAAGATGAAATATAGACAAGATTTTCATCCATATTACACTTTAATGACATATACAAGGCTTGCCGGGCTTCCAAATCCCGACCAGCCTCACATGATTAACTCACCATTTCAGCACAACCGCATCGGTCACCGTGTTTCGCTGAACATATGTCCAGCGGCGGCAGCCGTAGGCATGAAACCACGCCTCCGTCTGCACCCCCTCCGTGTTTTTACGCATGTAGCCAAAATCAAACTCATACGCCTCTTCTCCCTGTGCCTTAATCTCTTCAGGCACTTCCGGCACCTCGCCGTAATAGAACTCTTCAACCGGCCGTAAGCCGCAGTATTTGCATCGGATTTTTATACTCACGCTGTTAGTCTCTTAGTGTGAAGTATGAAGTGAAAAGTGTTAAGTAAAAAGTATAAAGTTTGGCTCGCACGCCCACTTCATACTTTCTACTTCTTACTTCATACTCCCCCACTGCTAATGGGTGCCTGCGCTCCCGCGATCCGCCATGGTGCGGTCTTTCGCAAAACGATCATAGCCAAAGGGGGCGATCAAATCTGGTGTTTCACCGGTAGCGATTAGTTCCGCCATCGTTTCACCCCCGGCCGGGATCGCCTTGAATCCCCACGTGCCCCAACCTGTTGTGATTAGGAAGCCATCAACCGGGGTCTTGCCCATGATGGGTGAATAGTCTGGCGACATATCGCACAGACCGGTCCACTGACGCAAGATGCGCAGTTTGCGCATGAACGGCAACAGTGTGTTCACCCGATAGGAACAGTTCTGAATCAGATTGTGCCCGGCCCGATAGTTGAAGCTGGGCTGACGATCGATCTCTGCACCGATCAACATCTCACCCCGCGCCGTTTGCGACACGTAGAACAAGAGGGTAGTCGAAGCCACAATCGGGTCAAACGTTTTGGCGTAGTGGTTGGTCACATATGCCTGTAGCGGATGGGTCCGAATCGGCAGGCGGAAACCGGCCAGATTGGTGATGCTCGTGACGTGACCACCTACGGCGCACATCACTTTGTCGGCGTACATCGGCCCGTGATTTGTCTCAACGCCGATCACCCGCGCACCTTCCCAGAGGAGGCCAAGCACTTCGGTCCGCTGGTGGATGTGGACGCCTCGCATATTTGCCCCTTCGGCCAGCGCCCAGTTCACCCGATCGTGACGGGCCGTGGCACCTTCTTCATGCCAGCTCGCACCCATCACCGGGAAATGGCCACCCGCGTTGATGTCGATTTCGGGGCAGATTTCTTTGATCTCTTTGGGGCTGATAAAGCGGGTCTTGGCACCAAAAGCGGTGTTCATTTCGGCCCGGGCCATCTCCTGCCGGACGTCCGCCTCGCTGTGCGCCATCCAGAAGATGCCCTTTTTCTTGAACATCAGCCAGCGGCCGGTCTCTTCTTCGAGCCCGTGGTACCGTTCAAGACTATGC
>JBCCSO010000574.1:0-3825 GCA_039199965.1 Chloroflexota bacterium
CAAGCAAATACTCAACGGAGCCATCATCAGAGCCGTTGTCTACCACAAAGAAATGTTTAATGCCCAGCTGGCGATAATAGGTCAAAAAGTATGGGATCCGCAGCCCTTCATTGCGCACAACCAGACAGCAGATGATGTCTCGCTGGGCCAAATCAATTTGGTTGCGATCCAAACGATCCATGCCGTAGGCGTCACGAGCGGCCGACCATCCGGCCGATTCAATCAGCGCAGCGATGTGATATTTGTGGAGCTTGCACTGATTGGGATACAGCTCAAGCCCGTGCTGGCTGACCTCAAGAACGTCATCCCAGCGGCGCATGTGGGCGTAAATTTTAGCCAGCTCGATATAGGCTGACTCCATCGTTGGCTCTAGGGCAAGCACCTTCTTAAAACGGACAACGGCTTGATCCCAGCGCCCCTTCCGCAGCCACGCGTTGGCCATCCCCAGTTCAATTTGAACAGCGGCCGAAGCGGTCTGGTCTATTTGTTTGTTTTTTGCTTGAAGGTCTACAGTTGCCATCTACGCGGAAATCTTCTCCTGTGCTGAGTGGATAATGCCCAGCTCAACCAGCTGGTCCGGCCCTGAATATTGAACAGAAACGGCCGGATCATAAAAAACATCATCTTTCACGCTGGCGTATGCCTTGAGCTGGGCAACATACGCTTTAAATTCGTCACCGTATTCAATATCTTTGTATCGATTAAAGAGCTTGGCGGCCGACGTAATGAGCTGTGAAAAATATTTAAAATGCAGTACACAGACCGCCTGATGGGCTATTTGTTCGGCCGGGAAATTGGTGTAGTGAAACCCGCTGGGGATCAGCGTGTCAGATTGGTATTTAAGCAGCGGAGTCTTGGTCAAAATGTAGTCAGAATCGTCACCAAATACCCGTTTGCGCATGCCACCCCAGTGAAAAGCCTGATTGGGATGCGCGGCCGCAGGTGGCTCAAACTCATGAAAATATTTTTTGTCAAAATAAGAGCAAATGTCTAAAAAGTTTTTGCCCGGTGTACAGTGCGTATGCAGCAGCGGCCGGTCACTGTACATTTCAAGCGCCAGACCGCTTGCGGCCCGTTTTCTATCTTGATCCAATTGGTGGCAGAATGTGGCAAGAGGGTTAGGGCTATCAGTCTCAACACCTTCAAAAACTAGGATTTCATCCGCATCAGCAATCAGACACCAGCGGCCGATCCCAAATTCTTGCAAGAAGATCTCTGCCCATGATGCACCCCCATTGGCTGCATTAAACGAAAGATTAGACCGCCACACGTAAACATCTGGCTGCTCAATCAGATACTCAAGCGTTCCATCATCAGAGCCGTTATCAACCACAAAGAAGTGCTGAATGCCCAATCGTCGATAGTGGGTCAGATACCACGGCAGTCTGCAAATTTCATTCTTGACGCCCAAACTAATCAACAGGTCATTTGAGTCCATTTGGATCGACTTACTATCAATGCGCGCCATCCCGTAGGCGGTACAACTCGCTTCAAAGCCACCAACTTGACGCAGGGCCTGAATGTGGCCTTTGTGCAGCTCCGTTCTGTTTGGGAAAAAGCTGAGCCCCGTCTGACACAGACCAATTAACTCCGTCCATTTTTCTTGCTCAGCCAACAGCTTAGCCAGTGTGACATATGCCCCCTCGTGCATTGGATCAATTAAGATGATCTTCTTCAGCCTCGCAGCAGCATCGTCCAAGCGGCCTTTGCTCAGCCACGCTCTAGCCAGCATATAATCAAGTTCTGCACCGGATTTAAACACGGATTGTTCGGCCCTCTTTTGGGCGATCGATTTATCACTCATCGTGAATACACTTCCTTGTTCAATGATTTTTTCTTCAATAAAAATCATTTTAGGAAGTCTCCTATCACGTTGAGTTCCGCTTCTTGTACAAAGTGTGCCAAAGCTTCTTCATGCGGCCGGAAATAGGCCTCAAGCCGCTGAGCAATTTCCGGCTTTATTTTTTTGGAATAGCTACCCACATTTTGCGCAGGATATGAGAGCGCTTCAAAGTGTGAAATGCCTAGAAAATCACACACTTGATTCATAACTTCGGCCGGGTTTTCAAACAGCGTCTCGCTTTTGATTAACAAAAACTGCTCTTTTGGGAAAACCTCTAGCCACTGCTGAAGTGGAAATAAAGTGCAACTTCTAGCCAAATACCCTTTATCAGATGAGAAATCAGTAGACACGTCAGGCAGCTTATCTCCACGCTCTTTGAGCTCAGACACAACCGCCTCCCCCCAAGATCGAAACTCAGTCCCGTCTTTGCGCCGCATCTGATACTCTGAATAAGAGCGCTCAACAGGGTTTCGATGCAGCAGCACCAACTTGAGGTTAGGAAATTCGTCTTTTAACGCTTGTGCTCGGTTGGCGCGATAAATGTAGCCGGGTGAGGCTTCACCCGTGATCAAGCCATCATGATTTTTGACGCGCGGAAAGTGCTCGCGATACCAGTTGATTCCACAGTCAAAAAAATAGTTCAGGAACCGGGCTTCCTTTTGCAATGGGGCGATGAAGTTTGGATGATCCCCCAACCATGCGAAGAGACTAGTGGTCCCTGATTTTACCGAACCAACGATGATGAAGGTCGGGGCCATCGGTTTAGCTTCTGGATCTAGTAAATCGGCGTGCCTCAAATCATTTCGGCTGTGGCGCAGCGCAAAGACATTCTTGAAGTAAGCCATTGCTCTAGTCGGTTGAAATTGAGCGCTCTTTATCCAGCCCAGCATCCAGTATGGGAATTCACAGTCAGGATTTTGCCGAATGATTTCTTCAAGCTGGTCGGCCAGCAGCTTGTGTTTGCGAGGAGCTAAAAGCAAGAAATTGCGCAGCTGGTGATATGAGGCCGGATTATTGGGTTGGCGCTTGGCAAACTCAATGTATAAATCGATGGCTTCATCACAGTTTTGCTCAAAATCTTGAGTGACAAGGGAATGGGCTAGATACAGGTAAGCCCAATCATGTTCGGCCGATAATTTAATCACCTGTCTGAAGCATTTTTCTGCACTCTTAAACTTGTGCTCTCGATAAAAAATCATCCCCAGCTCAAAATAAGACCAGTAAGCCTCCGGGATGTAGTGCAGCGACATTTCAAACGCCTGCTTCGCCATAGAAGGCGCGCCTACATGAATTAGCGCCATCCCATAATGATGGTAAAAGCTGGACGGGGGTGATGTCCGGCTTTCGAGCGTGTCTTGATAGGCATTGAGGGCTTCTGTCCAGTCATGATCATCTGCTTGCCTCAGACCATATCTGTAGGTAGCTAGCGCATTACGATTGTCCAGCTTGTAAGCCATGTCTAACAAGCGATCGGCCAACCACTGGGTTGGGACATCCTGCTCGTTAACAAAGATTTTTGCGTGTGCTTTTGCTAGCATCACGAAAGCATTGGCCACAATTGTTTTCATGACTGTTTGTCAAACTCCCCTATGACACACAGGTCATTTCTACGCAGAAAATTAGCCAGAGCCAACTCATGGGGAGCAAACCACGCCTCTAACTGCTTGGCGATTTCAGCACTCATTTTGTCTGCATAGTTCCCTTTGTTAAGCACGCTAAATGAATCTAGCTGGTGGGATGGCAGTCCAAGAAACCCAAAGATTTGATTCAGCACGCCAGCCGGATCTGCAAACATCGCCTCGCTTCTGACAAACAGAAACTGCTCTTTTGGAAAAATTGTCAGCCACTCTTGAATAAACGGGATCACACAGCTTCCAACCAAGTGGCGGTGCGGTTTGCCTTTGATCTGGTCAAATTCGAGGGGTGCCGTTGGAAATAGCTCAAGCTCCTGACCCACAAAGGCTTCCCAACTTTTTTCTTCG
>JBCCSO010000575.1:0-3818 GCA_039199965.1 Chloroflexota bacterium
ATGTAACCATCATCAATTAATTCTTTGATGTAGCGATTGGTTGGCATAAAGCGATAAGTGAATGGCACAAGGGTTTTGACTCCTTTTTCGGCCGCCAAATCTGCCATCTCTTGTGCTTCTTGCACGTCTAATGCCAACGGTTTTTCACACAGCACATGCAGCCCTTTTTTGAGCGCCGCCATCGTCACAGGATAATGGCTATCATTCCCGGTCGCCACGACAACAGCATCTAAATCTTCCTTATCAATCATCTCTTGATAATCGACATATGCTTTGGGGATACTCCAGCTATCTGCAAACGCCTGAGCCCGTTCGGGATTCCGGCCGCAAACCGCCACCACATCACATCCGGGGTGATTGGTCAGGGCTGGCAGATACATCGCATCGGCCCACCAGCTTGTGCTGACCATGCCTACTTTTACTTTTTGTGTCATAGATTTGCTCAAACTTTCTCAATCCACGTCGATTTTTGTTAAAAACAGACGTTCATCAGATGTTTCGTAACCAAGAGAATTTGAAATGCTAACCCTCTGGCCAGTTATGGCATCATATAATCCAATCGCCAGTTGGATATCGCCTGTGACATCTTCTAGATTTTCAATCCTATACCGATCAATAATTGTCTCGCCAACGTGCCAAGCAAAAGGAGGCCGGTCACTATCGCTTGCATACCCATCTCTCTGGTAAACAATATTGCCATTTTGATCATACACATGAAAAAACACCTTTGCGTCAAGATCATTTGGCTCGGTCTTCTGCCAGCCAACTTCTAGATCAAAAACACCTTGATCATTTTTTAGATTAAAGCCAAGGAACTGAACCCCTTGATCAAATCTCGCATCCACAATATGCTCAAATTGAGTTATTTCAAAGACTGGCTTGCCCGAATACCCCCAAAAATGATAAATACCAATAGGTGAATCTAAATTGGAAACTTCAAGCCGGATGCGGTTTGCCCCTGCTATTAAAAACTCTTCTGGAAAAAGAAAGCTACTTTCTACCCAAGAGCCGGGGGCGGTCGATAGGTGCCACTCACCTACAAATATGTCATTCGCGTAAACAATAAACTGATTGGGCTCGATGTTGTGCGTCCTCGCAACAATCGTATATCCACTTTGACCCTGATCATAATTCACGTCAAACGCTAGCCCACCAGTAATCAATCGGCCACCATCCATAATACTTTGGGCCGGTACCAGCTCTTGAAATTGAAAGAATTCAGTCGCGTGCCCAATTTTGAGATCACCCTCCCACCATGAAAAATTTGATTGCTGTTCTGATCGGAAATCGGCAACATCAATAACCAACGCGGAATTCAGGTTTTTGGTCAAATTCTGGGAGTGTGATTCATTTGGTCGGCCGCTCAATTCATTCTGATCCCAATCAATCTCATAAATTACTTTTGTAGATTCAACTGCGCCCAAATTACTGTAATTTTCGGCCGTAATCGATTGAACTTCCTGCGAAAACACATCTGTCCGCTCAAAATACGGAATAGTAGACACGTTTGGAAAAACCACAATATGAGTAGGTCTATTTTCCAAGTTCGACATCTGTTCAAAAATTGCTCCGGGGCCAGAACGCCATTGATGAGCAAAATCTGCAGATGTGAGGCCAATAATGTCAATCGTATACCGGTTTCCATAATATCGAATCGCACCTGCATCTAGCATAGCCACTCGCGCATCTGGAGGCAGATTATTGTCAATCCAGCGGCCGGTAGCAATTTGCAAAGCACGCATACTCTGAGCAGCTTGGCGATACAACTGAATATTCTGATAGGTTGAATACATCAGAAACCCGGTCAACAAAAATCCTACAGCAGAAAGAAAAACAAATTGGCCAAGGAACGAAAATCTAAAATAAATGTACCAAAATCCCAGTCCAGCTAACGGATACAATAAACCGAGGTATGGCATTTGGTAGCGACCGACGTGCCATACCGATGTAATAAGAGTTGAAGAAAGTAGGATTCCCAAAACAACCCAAACCGATGTTAAAAACACAAATCTCCCATATCTGCGATCTTGTCTAAACAAAAGTACAACAGCAACAAGGGCAAATGGAAGAACACCGGGAAGAATGCTCCAAGGATCAGACGCAAAAGGGCCAAAACTCAGCCTAGAAACGATGCGGATAGCTTCATTAAAAACTGAATCAACAATATCACCAGCCCGATAAGGAACGTTGCCGAACCATGATTTTGCTTGCGCTCCTGTCGCTGAAATGTCGCCTGTCACAAAAAGGTTGATAAGAATTGGACCGGTTGCCAGAATCAGAATGAAAAAATACTTTAGTAATTTTTTGAACTCGTCAGAGTTAGGTTCTCTAGCAAAATCATATAAAAAAGTTAGGCCGACCACAAAAGCCAAGAAGGTGCCTTCCGGCCGGATAAATGCGGACAGAACAGCAAACCACGCCAGCTTAAGATAATCCCCTTTCAAGCAAGCACGCGCAGCCAACAAAATTGCCGTTGCAAAAAGAGCGGTTTCCATTCCATTGAAGAACCCCCATTGCACTCCGGGAGACAGCGCAAAGAGCAAAGCGATTGTGAACGCCGGAAATATAACAGGCCTTTTTTGATCCATTTCGGACAAAATCGAGCTGGACAAATCAAAAACAAAATAGGTCGACAGCAAAAATGCAGCTGACCCGATAGCCATGCCCAACAGTGGCACATTTGCTTTTGATATTCCCATCAAAATCCCAAACGCCAAAAGGAAGGGGTAAACCAAACTTGTGGCACCTGTGGTTGGCGGATCAATATCGTTATATTGCCAGAAAAGACCCCTACTAGCCTGAAACGCATACTGATAATGAATATAGGCATCATCAAAAGGGGCAAAAAACTCACCTTTTTCAAATGCCGCACCCCCGTAAGATACGACCAACAAACCAACAATCGCAAGCAATAGCAAGATCAATGAGCCCTTCACTCTGTCAGTGTATGAGCCAAAATCAAAGGCGTCGATTTTGATTTTTCTACTGCTGTTGATCAACAAATTTTTGAACCTCATTTAAAGTTGGCATGGCATCACCACAGCCGTGCCTAGTTACAACGATGGCACCACACGCGTTGGCAAAGCGTGCGCTGTCATACCAGTTTTTCCCATTCATACGGGAATAAATCAGGCCGCTGGCAAATGCATCACCGGCCCCAACGGTATTGAGCACCTCAACGGGAAATCCGGGCACATCCATCACCCCTTCAGTTTTGTCAAAGATGGTGACCCCTTTGCTGCCGCGTTTCAAAACGATGGTATCAGGCAGGCCATCGGCCGAATATGCCTCGTGTACCCACGCCTCAACCTGGACTCGTTCATTAGCCGTGACCGGCTCGTTCCCATGCCATTTGGTTGGATCCGTATTAATCGTGGCCCAGAACTCTTCTTCGGTGCCAAACACCACATCGATAAAGGGCATTACCCGGCGCAAGGCTGAACCGCAGGCCATTGGATGGCTCCACTGATCCGGCCGCAGATCGATATCCATCCAGACGAGCTTACCCGCATTTTTCGCCGCCTCAGCCCCAAAAAAGGTAGCATCGGCGCAAGTGCCACGGGCCAAAGCTGTACCGGATACCAAGAAGCTTTTTGTGGTACTCCAGTCGGGCAGGTCATCAATATCGAGCCAGATATCAGGTGGATTCTCACGATAAAACAGAAGCGGAAACTTGTCCGGAGGCTGAACCCCCAAGACGGCCAAGCTGCTCAAGCCGGGCTTGCGTTTGATAAGGCTGACATCCACCCCATCTTTTTCAAGATAGTTAATGATGAAGTTGCCCACATTGTCATTACCCACGGCCGTTAGCGTAGACG
>JBCCSO010000576.1:0-3813 GCA_039199965.1 Chloroflexota bacterium
CCGATGCGCATGCCGCTCAATTCATTGATAGGTGTGGCTTCTTGCCAGTATTGTAACACTTCTGGCGTCTCGTAGATAAAGCTGCGGTAGGCGCGAAAAGCGGTCTGTGATAGCTCTTCCATCACGTTGACCCATTCTGGCTGAGCAACTGCATTCTTTTTGTGGTCTGGTGAAGATGCTTGCAGCACAGCGCTGACCATTTGCTCAAGGTGGCGTCTGGCGACTTCAGGATGGAAGTATCGGGCGTTGATAACTTCTCCCTGCACAGTTACGCGGATGCGACCTTCTACAGAGCCGGGAGGCTGAGCCAGAATAGCCCGATTCGCCGGGCCACCTCCGCGGGCGATGGTGCCCCCCCGGCCGTGGAATAACGTGAGCCCGACCCCGTGCTTTTCACACCGTTTGGCCAAGCGATCCTGCGCCTGATATAGCTCCCACGTGGCGGTGAGCAGACCGGCATCCTTGTTTGAGTCAGAGTAGCCGATCATGACGTTTTGCTCCATTCCCTGTGCTTCTAAGTGGGCCCGGTATGCGGGATGGTTAAATAACGTGGTCATCACATCAGGTGCGTTAACCAGATCGTCACGGGTTTCAAACAGAGGTGAGATAGAGGGTAAGTCCGGTTTGTTTTCATCGCCATGCAGGCACAGGCCGTGCCATTTAGCAAAGAGCAGAACCGCCAGAACATCGTCCACGTTGGTGGTCATGCTGATAATGTACGGGCCGATTAATTCTGGACCGTACAGCTCGACCGCGCGGCTAATGACTTGAAACAGAGACAGCAGCTCAGACGTTTGCGGCCCATAATCGCTCGGTTTTCCAAAGTCAGGTACCGGCTTGTCAAGCTGATCGGTAAGTAAGTCAGCTCGTTCATCTTCTGAAAGGGCGATGTAGTCGTCACAAATGGCTAGCTTCTTGAAAATTTCGTCAAGAACCTGATCGTGATAGTCAGACAGTTGGCGGAAGTCTAGACGGGCTGAGTTGACACCAAATACTTTGGCCTGAATCAGCGCATCCTTTAGATCTGTGACCGCAATGTCATGGGCCTGCTGGGTGCGCAAACTTTTGTCGATTGTTTTGAGCGGCCTGACAAGGTCTGCGGCCGTGCGCACTTGGGCCATAGGGGTGTCGTTCCCTTCAAGCAGGCGGGACTTAACCGGGTCTTTATTGGCGTCATTAATATCGGCCCGCAGTGCGGCCGCCAGGAGGCGATAAGGCTCTTCAGGATACTGCTTTTGCAGGAAGTTTAAATGCTCTGTGAAGCCTAAATCACGCTCTTCATTGAGCAGGTCCATCATTTCTGGAATTGGATTGTGAAGCTGTTCAGACAGGCTGAGTGAACGATCCAGCGTTTGCATCGTTTCGCTGTGCTTGGTCAAAGCTAACCCACGATGCAGGCGGAAGGTTTCGGCTGTCACTGGAGCGGTGACGTTGGGGTTTCCATCCCGGTCGCCGCCGATCCAAGAGCCGAAGCTCAAGAACTTTTCGGGCGGCTTGATCCCCATCCCCGGATAATTTTCTTCAAGCGCGTTCTCCATGATCCGGTAGATTTTTGGCACGATGCTCCATATGGTGGTGTCCATATAGTGAAGTCCGGTTTTGACTTCATCAGTCACCTGCGGTTTTTCTACCCGATTTTGAGCCGTGAGCCACAGAATGGTAATTTCCCCCAGCATGCTGGCTTCAATAGCTTCCCGCTCGTCTGGCAGCAGATCGCCGTTTTCAAGGTCGTTAAGCCAGTCCGCGATGCGACGCAGCTTGGTGATTAGGGTGCGTCGTTTGGCTTCTGTGGGATGGGCGGTGAAGACCGGCTCAATATGCAGGCGGTTGACAATCTCTTGGATGCGGAACTCATCTACTCCAGCTTTGCGCAGGTCGCGTACGGCCGCCCTAATCGATTCGCGCAGCGGTTCGGGATGTTTTTCGCGGGTGCGGCTGCGAATGACGCGCGCCCGATGTTGGTCTTCGGCTACGTTGACGAGCTGGAAGTATAGGGTGAACGCGCGAGCCACATCCTGCTGCTGTTTGAGCGCTAAGGTACTCACTAATTCTGTCAGGCGCGCAGATACTTCTGCGGCCGCTTGTGAGTCTTGCCGCCTGAGTCTGGAGAGGGTGCGGAAGGTTTCCTCTAACTCATAGATGGGTAGACCGGCCTGCCGCCGGATTACGCGGCCGAGTAAGTCACCCAAAAGATGGATGTCGTCTGATAGCTGTTCTTGGCTGTTTTTATTCATGTCTTCCTGCTGCTAAAGGGGAGTGGGAGATTTAACGTGCCGGGAAGAAGGTGAGGATTAATTTCAGACTAAATTGTACGCCAAAATTTACAAAGGTAAATCTTAAATGGAAAACCGATGCACTTAGGCGATTTGCCAATTTAAATCATCCGTTTTGGAGGTTCTAAAATCGCCCCACAGCCATTTTCAAAATTCTTTTTTCGGATAATTATTTTTTGAAAATGGCCTTACCCTCTTTTGTATGACGAACCGACCGCCGACCATCAACTATCTTGTGTCCCGTTTGATTCTTTCGAGTGCTGCCGTTATCCACGCTTCACGGTCCGCATCTGGTTGTCTGCTCTGCTCAAACGCGATGAGCCGTTCTACAAGCGATTGGTCCCCGCGGGCGCGCATCATTAGGCTGTCATAGTCAGACATTGCCTGTGCATAGCGTTTGTTTGGCAGCGGCAGATCGATCTGCCCCCCCAGTTTCTCCACGACAACAATGTAGGTAATGGCGATCACCATCAAAACGCTGAGCAAAATAAAGCCGGTTGAGCTGGGCTCAAAAAATGCTGACAGGGGAGATGCCATGACGTAGGCTAGGAAGACCAGAACAATTTTTTGCCAAATTGGGGTCCCTGATGATTCAGTTGGCTCATCATCATCGTAGTAAATGACCGCTTCAGCATCTTCGGCCCAGCCGGTTTCTTCATCTGAACCGCATTCAGGGCAGGCGGCCGCATACCACGGGACATCTGCATAGCAGTTGGGGCAGACAAAATAATCGTTGAGGTCGTCGAAATCGTAATCTTCTTCCATATCTGATTTGGTGGGTGGCGGGCAGCTAGCCTAATTGATCGTCGGGTTAGTCGGCCAGTAACGTTATGTATTTTACCGGCACGTGATCTGTCAGCCAGACTTTGTTATCAGACAAATAGAATTGATGGCCGTCTGCTGCCATTTGCTGAGTGTTGATTAAAAGGATCGCTGGTCGACCGTGTCGTTTGCCAACTGTGGTTGCTGTTTTGACATCGGCCGATAGATGAACGTGCTGCCGTGATTTGGAGACAAGCCCCTCATCCATAATCGAGTTCAGAAAACGTTTGGCGGTTCCGTGATACAAAACGGCCGGAGGCTCTACAGGCTCAAGTCCTAGATCAATCTGGATGGAGTGCCCCTGACTTGCTCGAATCTGGGTCTTGTCAGAATTCAGACGGTATCTTTGCTTGTTGTCCTCTGCGACTACATTTTCAAGATCATCACGAGTAAGCTGCCACTTTCTTGACCTGTTGATTTTCTCAAGCAATTCATCAACATTGGCCCAGCCTTGGGGGTCCAGCTCTAGACCAATCCGGCCGGGATCGTGGCGCAAGATGAGCGCGAGAAATTTACTAATCTTCCGGTTGTTTATTTTTTTCATGTTTCGCTCTGCTTTAACAAAAGCTGCGTCATGGGTGCGTTTTGGCTGATGCTTTGAGCAGTTTTTTGTAAATCTGAAACTAGAGATAAGCGCAAATTACTTTAGCGATTGTGTTTGCAATGCTGGACGCCATCCCGCTGGTTTTTTACGGCCGTACTTTACCTTTTTTGCACC
>JBCCSO010000577.1:0-3806 GCA_039199965.1 Chloroflexota bacterium
CTGGAATCAGCAACAGCCTTCGCTTTTTCGAGCCGCCCAGAATTACTGATATCTCGCCAACGGGTGTTTTAACGGGCCGGAGCGAACCAGACTACATTTGTTCTGAGTGCGAGATTGATTTGTATCTGGATAATGTGGATGAGTTCCAAGATGCGCTGGTCTATTTGGGCTCTGTTGATGCAGACGCTGATGGAAACTTTACGTATGACTTGGGTCAACCACTTCCGGCGGACCTTGGCATTCGAACGATGGCAACCTTGACAAAATCAGGCGTGATTAGCGGATACAGCGCAGGCACAACCACAGAGGCGTCTCAACTGTATACGCCTATCACAGACATTACGTTTGATGGCCCAACTGAAGGCTTTACCGGTACTGATTATCAGATCAACTTTGCTGTTGAACCGGTTGGTGTTTCACTACCCATTAGTTATTCTGTATCAATTACAGATGAGCCAAGCTTAATTGAATATGTGCTTGATGATCGTTCGGATGATTTGGTTTATAAATGGTTCTCTCCCGGCAATAAAACGATTGAAGTTACGGCCGATAATGGCATTAACAGCATGACCAAATCGTTTAATATCGCAATTGCGGAGGTTGTTGAACCGGGCTCAATCACCAACGTTATTGTGACGGGCCCAACAACAGCAGAGGTGGGTGAAGAAGTGGTCTTCGACATTGAAGTGGCACCGGCTGATGCGAGCTTGCCGATTGAATTCACCATTAATGCAACAGATAGCGCGAACCCGGTAGGCGGGACGATTAACTCACGGTTTGCTACTTACACAAGAACGTGGACGTCTAGCGGTATTAAGATGGTTGAAGTCACGGCTGACAACGGGGTGAATCAGTTCACCACCTCGGTAGAGATTACAATCGGTAGCGTCAGCTCAACGCCTACACCAAGCGCAAGCAGCACGCCGTCAGCAACCAGTACCCCATCAGCGAGTACAACGCCATCAGCCACGAGCACCCCATCTAGCCCAAGCACCCCTTCGGCAACGGGGACACCTGATCCAGCGTCGAGCGGTGAGACGTCCATTTTTCTTCCAATGATTCAGCGATAGGGTCTGTAAACATGACTCACTAGCTGAGTAATTTCCTCCTTTCGTCGGCCGCTCTTGTCCATTTCGTAAGCAAGAGCGGCCATTTTTGTTTCGGTGGAGTGTTTTGTCCGTACAGAGGCGGCTACAATTGAGAGCAGTATGCGTTTGATCCCTTTAGAAGAAATAAAATCAGTCTTACCCACAATCGATCTGATGTCTCAGATTGAAACAGGCTTTGTTGCCTATTCGGCCGGAAAGTCTGTTGTACCACCCGTCGGGGAACTGCTGCTCGATAACCCACCCGGTGAAGTGCATATTAAGTATGGCTATATTCAGGACGATGATTACTATGTGATCAAGATCGCCTCAGGCTTCTTCCAGAATCATCAGCTAGGGTTGCCAACCAGCAGCGGAATGATGCTGCTCTTTAGCCAAAAAACCGGCCAGCCTGTAGCTGTTTTAGCAGATGAAGGATATCTGACCGATGTGCGTACGGCCGTGGCAGGTGCTATCGCTGCAAAATATTTGGCTCCGAAACATGTTGAGCGGATTGGGATTGTAGGGACAGGCATTCAAGCTCGCATGCAGCTTGAATATTTAAAAGGTGTGGTTGGTTGCTCTGATGTGCTCGTTTGGGGACGCAGCGCTGAAAAATTGGCCGCTTACCAAGCCGAAATGAGCGCGGCCGGTTTTACGGTTGTAACCACCCTCAATGTGGACGAGATATCCGCCTCGTGTCATCTCATCGTTACCACAACTCCGGCTGTTGAGCCCCTTATTCGGCTCAGTGCTTTGCGCAGAGATGGCATTCATATCACAGCGATGGGGTCTGACACGCCACACAAGCAAGAGGTTGAGTCAAGTGTCTTAGCGGCCGCAGATTTAGTGGTTGCCGACAGTATCCCACAGTGCTTGGCTCGCGGAGAAATTTTTAAAGCGCTTGAAGCTAGAAAAATCGATCAGAGCGGATTGATTGAGCTGGGTCAGGTTGTTTCGGGTGAACATCCCGGCCGGACAGATGACAGTCAGTTGACGATTGCAGATTTAACCGGAGTAGCTGTGCAGGATATTCAAATTGCAAAAGCGGTGTTTGGTGCGCTTGCTCATTCCTAATTCTTCATTTTGAATTGACGATTGGTAATTGAATAACTGCTTTAATGAAAAACGCAGAACGGAGAATGCAGAATTGAGAATGTTGAATTCGCCATGCCATGACTTGATTGCTAGAATCGACCTAAACACTAGGAAAAATGGAGGTGCCCGCATGAAAAGAGGGGATGATATTCAAGACCGACTTATAAAATTTGCAGGCAGAATCGTTAAGCTTTGTAATGCGCTACCAGATAACAAAGCTGGTAAGCATTTCTCAAATCAGATGTTGCGTAGTGGTACATCACCTGCGCCAAACTATGGTGAGGCAAGAGGAGCAGAAAGCAAGAAAGATTTTATTCACAAACTAAAAATTGCTGTCAAGGAACTCAATGAAACAGAAGTTTGGCTTAAAATAATCGTAGAGAGTGAACTTATTAAGCCAGAAAAGATTAATGACCTGATGGATGAATGTATTCAACTGGCTCGAATATTATCAGCTAGTATTACAACTACTCGCAAAAATATGGACGCGGCGAAACATTCTTAATTCTTCAGTCTGAATTAACGATTGGCAATTTGACAACTTTCTGACTGCAAAAAGAGAACTGAATTTTGGAGGTAAACATCAAATGTCGGTTGAAAAATTTCTAGGCAAGTGGACGATTGATTCAGAGCGCAGCGAATATCAGCTGGGTGATCCTCCTAAACAGGGAACGTACGAAATTGTACAAGAGGAGAATAAGCTTACTTTTCTCATGGACTGGATCGATCAGGCAGACGAACACAAGCAGATGTCATTTTCTGAGATATGTGACGGCGAATTCCATCCGTATGAAGCTTCAGAAGCGATTGACGAAATTAAGCTTGAGCTACTGGATGGCCCTATTTTGGAATCACTGGCTAAGAAGGGGGAGATGATTGTCATGATCGCCCAGCGGGAATTGCTGTCAGATAGCCTGATGAAAGTGACAATGGGCGGTCCTTTGCCAGATGGAACGGCGTACAAAAACGTAGCTTTCTATGAAAAGTAGTCCTCAAATAGACGAATCGCAATTTTTAAAAGATCTGGAAGATCTGCGGCAGTTTGGCCTGCAGGCTGATGGAGCGGTGCACCGGGTTGGGTATTCCCCCACGGATCTTGAAGCTCGTGAGTGGTTAAACGGCCGTTTGCGTCAGTTGGGGCTTGACCCACAAACGGACACGGCCGGAAATTCATTTGCGCTGTATGGAGGATTGAAAGAGCTAGCACCGATAGGAATTGGGTCGCATAGTGATACAGTGCCGTATGGTGGCGCTTACGATGGGGCCTTGGGCGTTGTCGCTGCTCTGGCTGTCGTTGAAGCGCTACACACGGCCGGTGTGCGGCTCAATCATCCACTAGAGTGGATCAACTTTGCGGCTGAAGAAGCCACGATGGCCGGTGGCACGACCGGAAGTCAAGCGCTGACCGGCATCTTCAACCGTGCTGTACTCGACAAGGCGGCATGGGACGGGCGGCCGGTGCGCCAGCACGTGCGCGAGGCGAATCTCATCCCTGAAAACATTCTGGACGCTGCGCGTCCGGCCGGAAGCTATGCGGCTTTTCTTGAATTACACATCGAGCAAAATGACCAGCTTGAAACAGCCGGGCTGCCTATCGCCATTGTGGATGGCTTTGTCGGTATC
>JBCCSO010000578.1:0-3798 GCA_039199965.1 Chloroflexota bacterium
CCGATATCTATGCCTATGATAATTAGGTAAAGATATCGGAGGCAACTTTCCATTGCGTAAATTTATCTTTTGTTCAGGGAGGTGCGACTCTCAAGAGGACGATTGTAGCATTCAGCTGAATGTCTCGATGGTAGTAATCACCATTTCTAAGAGCGTGATGCCGTCAAACTGCAGCCAAAGGGCCACGGCTATAATAAGAGGAAGCGCCGAAATTTGAGACACCCGCTTCATCCGGCCGAAGAACCCCTTGGTCAAGATCGCCTCATCATCCGGCCGGAGAAGACGCTGCTTTTCACTGTACCAAACCCACATAGTCATCGTCACAAACGGCACCAGTGAGTACATCAGCAGATAAAACAGGTATTCACTAGGTACAAGCGTCTCCGTTTGAGGGAACAGCCAGAATAGAAACAAAATGCAAAAAATGTGGAAGACTTGATCAAGCAGATAGGCCACAAACTGAAAGCGCGTGTTCATTTGAAGCTTGGCTAAATCAACCGTAAAGTGCAGCAGGAATAGAAGCAGTAAAAGCAGCCAATTGCGCAGGAAGCCTAGTTGAAGCAGCATCCCAGTAATAATGATGTGGATAGCAACGTGAATCGCTAGGCCGATGATCCCACCCGTTGTTTTTAGTTTGTAGATTGAGTCTGTTTGCAGTGCATAATCTCCGATGACGTGCGTCAGTAGGAGGAGGGCCAGTGCTTCAGGTAAATTGACCATGATGACGTCGCCCAGCTTACTCTGGGGTCCTAAGTTTGTATTTTCACTATAAATGCTAACACGAATTTACAGACTGACTGTATCTGAGGGTGCACTTACGAGTTAAGCAATTTACATATTGGTAAAAAGTGGGTGATTAAAAATTTTCTCTTCAAAACTGAGAACATTTACAGGTTCAATGCCCTTCATGACTAACATATGCTTGCCTATCAGATCATTTAATCAACCGTCTGCGGCAGTTTAATTTCCATATCTTACGCCCTGCCATAACAGAAGTTTGATAGTAAGTCTTGACTTTTGAAAGGCTGATGATAATATTTAGGCAAGCCTAATTTTAGGTTAACCTAAATATTTACCCGCTAGTAGTTTTGGGTCTCGCTTCACAAAACGGTTTCAACCCTAGTGCTATTACCTATGTCAAAAATTACAGCAGCAGCTGAGGATTATTTAAAAGAGATTTACACCTTGTGTACCCACTATGAAAAAGCGTCCACATCGGAAATTGCCGCTCGGCTCGGTATTCAGTCGGCCTCAGTTACCAACATGATTCAGAAACTGTCCCAGACTGAACCGCCTTTAGTTAACTATCAAAAGAACTTAGGAGTCACACTAACTGAAGCAGGCAGAAAGGCCGCTCTGAACATCTTCCGGCGCCATCGTTTGTTGGAAGTGTACCTGTACGAGAAGCTCAACTACGCGTGGGATGAGGTTCATGAAGAAGCAGAGAAGTTAGAGCATGTGGCATCACCCAAAATGATCAATCAAATCGCAGCCGTTTTAGGTAATCCCACGCACAGTCCGCACGGGCATCCGATTCCATCACCTGATTTGATGATGCCGATTATGCAAGAAATGCCGTTAACCGACCTCTCTCCCAGCGTTGATGCCACCATCCAGCGCGTTCGTGACAGAGATGCCAACCTGCTGCGCTACTTAGCACAGCACAACCTAAATCTTGGTACGGACATAACGGTTCAAAAAAAACTAACAGACGGAGCGATGCACATTTTAGTAAAAGGAGAGATCCATAAACCTGTACGGTTAACGGCGTCTATGGCACAGCAAATATTTGTAAACAAGTCTCCCGAAGGGTCTGAACTTCCGGGAAGATAAATCACACCCAATCTCATGAGGAGATTCCAACGACTATGAAAAAACAAAAATTCCTATCAAGCATTTCATTATTAATTATTATGGCGCTGGCTGTCGCATGCGGGGGCACGGCCGAACCCGATCCTGAAAGCACCGGTCAGCTCAATATCGTGGCCACCATCGGTCAAGTACAAGATGTCGCTCAAAACATTGTCGGCGATCAGGCTACCGTCCAGCTTTTGCTGGGTGAAGGGGTGGACCCTCACCTTTACGTACCGGTTGAAAGCGATCTAGAGACTTTCCAGAACGCTGACATCATCCTCTACAGTGGCCTGAATCTCGAGGCGCAAATGGCCAGTGTTATGGAGCAAATCGGTGAAGATCGGGGCATTCCGGTTGTAGCCGTCGCCGAATCAATTCCGAGTGACTTAATCGTTGATGAAGTTGGCGGTGAGGCCGGTTCAGCTGACCCTCATGTTTGGGGCGATGTCGGCCGCTGGAGCTTTGTGGCCGGGGCGATTCGGGACGTACTGGTTGAAACCGATCCAGATAATGCGGCCGTTTATGAAGCCAACTATAACGCTTACACAGCCGAACTGGAGGCACTTGACGCGTATGCTCAAGCCGCTTATAGCAGTATCCCGGCAGAGCAGCGCAAAGTGGTCACCGCCCACGATGCCTTTCAGTATTTAGGGCTTGCTTACGATCTTGAGGTGTTTGCTCCACAGGGTATTTCAACTGAAGCTGAAGCCAGCGTGGCCGATATTGATGCGGCCGTGAACTACATCGTTGAAAACAACGTCCCGGCTATCTTTTTCGAGAGCGCCATTCCAGTTGATACTATCGAGGCAATGATCGAAGGAGCTGCAGCTCAGGGGCAAGAGGTTCAAATTGGTGGCGAGTTGTTTGCTGATACGATGGGCAGCTTAGGGACACCTGAAGGTACTTACATCGGCATGGTGCGCCACAACGTAGAAACGATTGTGCCCGCATTGGGCGGCACGCTACCGGTTGAAGAGACAAATAGTTCAGGATTCAGCGGCGATCCAATTACGATTGTTGCCACAATCGGTCAGGTACAGGATGTGGCTCAAAACATATTGGGAGATGGGGGCGACGTCCAGTTGTTATTGGGCGAAGGCGTGGACCCTCACCTCTATGTGCCGGTTGAAAGCGATCTTGAAGCATTTCAAAATGCTGACATCATTCTTTACAGTGGCCTGAACCTTGAGGCTCAGATGGCCGAGGTCATGGAACAGATTGGTGAAAATATGGGCATCCCAGTTTCGGCTGTTGCTGAAACAATTCCAAATGACTTGATCGTTGATGAAATTGGTGGAGAAGCTGGAACACCTGACCCCCATGTTTGGGGCGATGTCGGCCGCTGGAGCTTTGTGGCGGACGCTGTCCGCGACACGCTCGTGGCATATTCCCCAGAGAATGCTGACTATTTCAATGCCAACTACGAAGCATATACGAGCAAGCTGGAAGAACTTGATGCATGGGCACAAAGCGCTTATGCCACTATTCCGGCAGAGCAGCGCAGATTGGTCACTGCTCATGATGCCTTTCAATATCTGAGCTTGGGCTATGACCTAGAGGTTTTTGCGCCACAGGGTATCTCAACTGAGGCTGAAGCCAGCGTCGCCGATATCGATACGGCCGTAAACTATGTCGTCGAAAACAATGTCCCAGCCATCTTTTTCGAAAGCGCTATCCCAATTGACACCGTAGAAGCAATTGTTGAAGGCGCCTCAGCTCAGGGTCACGAGGTTGCGATTGGCGGTGAACTCTTTGCCGATACGATGGGTAGTTTCGGTACATTTGAAGGCACATACATCGGTATGATTACTTCAAATGTAGAAACCATCGTTCCAGCGCTAGGGGGCGAAGTCCCACCACGTCCCTTTGATGAGTAGAGTTGTGAACTAATTGTTGAAATAGGCAATTACAATCGCTCAAATATCTAGGACTTACGCAAATACG
>JBCCSO010000579.1:0-3796 GCA_039199965.1 Chloroflexota bacterium
ATTGGGTATGTCCTTATTTTTATAACGTTTGATTTGTTTCCAATAAGTTTAGGAATCGCGATTCTAGGACATCGTTTATGGGACATTGATCTGATCATTCGGCGGACGCTGCAATATTCGCTGGTGTCCGGGATTTTAGCGGCCGTTTATTTCACCACTGTCGCTCTCATCCAAAATGCAATTACGGCCGTCGGTGGTCAGCCGTCTGCCGTCGTCATTGTTCTCTCAACCCTCCTTATCGCCACTCTCTTCAACCCCCTGCGCACCCGCATCCAAACCCTCATCGACCGCCGCTTCTACCGCAGCAGCTACGACACCCAAGCTACCCTCGCTCGTTTTGCCGAAACAGCCCGTGATGAAGTAGAGCTGGAGCGATTGACGGCCGGACTGCTCCAAGTCGTACAAGAAACGATGCAGCCGGAACACGTAACAGTATGGCTAAAAAATTCTAGCAGCTCCCGTAACGTCTAGCAGACGGTCTATTTTATAAACTAGGATTATGACCACGCAGCAACCTTTTTGGAACAGGATATTTAAAAGGAAACCGATAGCCGCTGAACCGGTCCAAGTCGAGCCAGCGACAAAAGTTGATCAGCTTGACTTTGAGATGGCACCCAGCGATCCGCTTTTGGCCTATTTCCGTGAACGGCCGGGCGTGGTTGAATTAGACTCACTTGTTTTCGACTCTCCCGCACTCCAAATCCTGAAAGATGCTGGTACTGTCATTGTGGTCCCCTTAATGAGTCAGGGAGAGCTGGTTGGCATGGTGAACTTGGGCCAGCGGCTGAGCGAGCAAGAGTATTCGGTTGACGACAAAAAGCTTCTCTCAGACTTAGCCACCCACGCCGCCCCGGCCGTGCGGGTGGCCCAACTGGTGCAGCAACAGCGTGAGGAAGCGGTTGAGCGAAACCGAATTGAGCAAGAACTCAAGGTAGCCCGCCTTATTCAACAGACGCTGCTACCGAAAGAAATACCGGTCATTTCTGGCTGGGAACTCTCTGCTTATTATCAACCTGCTCGTGAAGTAGGCGGGGATTTTTATGATTTTCTCGAATTTCCAGACGGCCGACTCGCTCTAGTCATTGGTGATGTCACCGATAAGGGGGTTCCGGCCGCACTGGTCATGTCAACTACACGCACACTTATCCGCACTGCGGCCGAAACCCTAGTTGAACCGGGCAAGGTTCTTGAACAAGTCAACAATAAACTTTACCCAGATATTCCAGCCCGTATGTTTGTCACCTGTATGTACTGTTTGCTAGATTCAAAAAGCGGCCGGTTGCAATATGCCAATGCAGGCCATGATCTGCCTTACTTACGGACCGACACAGGGGTTGAAGAGTTGAGAGCCACCGGTATGCCCTTAGGACTCATGCCCGATATGGGGTACGAGGAAAAAGAGATTATTCTCAAAGCGGGGCATACGGTGCTTTTTCATAGTGATGGTTTAGCGGAAGCCCATAATCCTCAAAGAGAGATGTTTGGTTTCCCTCGACTCAAAGCCTCTATGTTTGAACATTCTGGCGGTGCTGGGCTGATCGACTTCTTTCTGGAGAAGCTGGCACAATTTACCGGCCCCGGCTGGGAACAAGAAGATGATGTCACGCTAGTTAAACTTCGGCGAACCCCCATAGCAAACCACACCAATCGGATAAATGGGACGGAAACAATGATCCCAAATCAACAATGGACCCCGATAGGCGAATTTAACCTGCCAAGCCAGCCTGGCAATGAACGCCAAGCCATGGATCGGGTCGCTCAGCTTGTTACAGATGCTGGACTTTCAGTAAGGCAAATAGACAAGCTCAAGACGGCCGTGGCTGAAGCGACGATGAACGCCATGGAACATGGCAATCGATTTGTGGCTGACCGGCCGGTACTGATCGCCATGACCCGCTCAGCCGATCAAATAAAAGTTTCAATCACAGATTTTGGTGAAGGGTCTCAAACTGGATCAAAAGAGACAGCTGAATCACCCGATCTAGAAGCAAAGCTAGCAGGTGAACAGACACCGCGCGGCTGGGGGCTCTTTTTAATCAAAAATATGGTCGATGATATGCAGGTTTTGGAAGGAAATAATATGCACACGATAGAGCTGCTCATCAACTTAGAAACTGAATTCAAGCTGTAGGAGGCGATCATATGATTTCCAAACCTTTAGAAACCAACGTAAGAGCACATGAAAAATCGGCCGTTATCAATTTGATTGGCGACATCAACGCATCGGCCGATGAAGAAATGAATGCGGCATTCAGCCAAGCATTAGTGCTCAACCCTGAATCGGTCGTCTTGAATTTTACAGAGGTTGAATATATTAACAGCACCGGTATCGCTTTAATTGTTGGGTTATTGGCAACCGCACGTCAACACAAAGTAGACATTTTGACCTTCGGGTTAAGCGATCACTATCGAGAAATCTTTGAAATTACCCGCTTGTCCGATTTCATGAAAATTGTAGAAGGTGACCAAGCGGCTCAACTTGTTGGGACGACATGAAGTCAACCAAATATATTTTGAACACTATCAATATCAACAACCCTTTGAACCTAACCTAAACAAAACTAGGGGAAAAATAATGAATGAACAAACACTATCACTCAATGTTCGCCATGTGGATGGCTGCGGTATCATCGATATCATCGGCGATGTAACAATGAAAGCGGAAGATCCGCTCATGAACGCATATCATAAATCGACAGCCGGGGATCGAAACAGCATCATTTTAAACTTTTCAGGGCTGGAATATATGAACAGTACTGGAATAGGTTTATTGGTGACCCTGTTAATTCGGGTTCAACGACATAATCAGCAGCTTTTTGCCTTTGGATTAGATGAGCATTATCGTCAAATTTTTGAGCTAACCCGATTGGATGAAGCGATTCAAATTTGTGACTCTGAAGCTGATGCAATAGCCAAAGGAGCTGTAGCTGTCTCTTAAAGCCGAAAATTCAGCCGAGTGTATACAACGAGCCTTTGCTAACTAATAAATTTCAATAGTTTCAAATAATCAACTCTAGAGCCAATGGCCCCCCCCTTTTTTCAGCCTGCCTGTTGACCATTCGTTTGAAACGATAGACCAAAGGAGGTGGGTGATGATGAAAAATCAAAATGATCAAATGAGTAATTGGGCCAAACCGGCCGGTCAGTTGAATATAGGGCTAATTGCAGATGATGCGATAAATATCAACGTCTCTAGCAGATGGTTAAACAGCCCATTACAAGGGTTTGGACAGCTCTGGCAAAAGACCTATCGCCTATCACTAGTCGATGCCGAACTTGAACCTAAAGAAATTATTGCAGATTGGAAACGAAATTTTACCTCTTACTGGCCAGGTAAAAATCGATTTTATGGCTCGGCTGAAGGGGTTGCTCCCGGTGAAGTGGCGGTGCTCAACCTTTCAATGCCAGGTGGAAGGCGTGTCACAACCGGCACCCGCATTATCTACACAGATGACTCCTCATTCTCATTCATGACTCCTCGGGGGCACATGTTTGCAGGGATGATTACATTTAGCGCTGAAAAGGAAGATGGGCTGACTTGGGTACAAATTCAAGCGATGGTGCGGGCAGGTGACCCCCTTTATGAAATCGGATGTCGCTTAAAGTTTGCACATGTAATGGAAGACAAATTTTGGTATGACACCCTGCAAAATCTAAGAAAAGCGATGGGGGCAGATTTTAAGGCGGTTGAACAGACGACCCAGCTCATTGACCCGAATGGCGCTTTTAGAACTCATCTTGGTTAGGTCTTTGGCAATCCCTGAAATCGCCTGGGCCAGCATCACATAGGGGACTG
>JBCCSO010000580.1:0-3793 GCA_039199965.1 Chloroflexota bacterium
ATGATGAAAGCAACGTCTTTCACCTAAACGCACAAAAAAGTTACGTCAGCTTCTACGTCGGTGATACCAAAAAGATCGATCCAACTGGGGAACTGCTGGAAGGCATCAACTGTGGCAAAGGGTGTTTGCGCTTCAAAAAGTCTGTTGATATCAACAGCACTCGCCTAGATGAATTTATTGAGCGTACCATCCAGCTCTGGCAAGCGGGCGAGGATGTTTACTGCTAATTTAATCAACCAAGTACCGGCTTAGAATTACCTTAATTAATTCTGCAGTTCTCCTGCAGACGGCCGGGCTGACTCCAACTCAATTGTAAAAGGGACTACAATACTAGGACCTACCCTGCTGCATTGGTTTAACTCTGCCAAAGCTGCTCAATAGCAAGCAACACAACAACGTAAGCAGCAAACAGTCACCTGAGTTCATCACAATTAAATGAGGAAAACTACGCCCCTTGTTGGGGTCACTTACCTGTTCCTAGTTGCGGTTTTAGGCGTCTCTCTGCCATCTTTTAACTCACGCCTAGTCGGCAACAACATCGATAGCTGGATTTTCTACTGGAATGATTGGTGGTTCCGCACCTCCATTGCTGAGGGTGGAGACCTCTTCTTCACACCGTATCTTTTTGCACCCAATGGAACCAATCTAACGCTCCATTCCTCATCGTTTGCCACTTCGGCCGTCGCCATGTTTTTTGAGCAGTTTATCGGCCCGGTTGCTGCCTACAATCTAACGCTCTTGTTAGGCTTGTGGATCGGGGCGTTTGGCATGTACTTGTTGGTTAAAGAGCACACCCAAAGTTCGGCCGGTGGATTTGTTGCAGGAATTGTTTTTGCCTTCGCTCCCTATCATTTAACACAGGCTCTCGCCCACGCCCATCTGGGTTCAATCCATTGGTGGCCGTGGTTTTTGCTATCCGTTTACTGGCTCTTCAAAACATCAAAGTGGCAATTTGCCCTCATGGCAAGTTTATTTGCAGCCCTCACCTTTTGGACCGGCCTTCAACTTGCCATTCTGCTTGCATTTCTCACCGGATTTTATTTACTGATTACGTTTGAAAGATCAGAATGGACCGCTCAAACAACAATTCTGCTGTTCAAGGCCGGGTTTTTTACCCTTATTCTCTGTTCACCATATCTTATTCAGCTCTTCATTCATCGGGGAGATTTAGCCTCAGCTACAGGATTGTTTGACGACGGAGCGATCAAACAGACTGATCTGTTGGCCTACCTCATACCCCCGTCTTACCATCCACTTTGGGGTGAAAGTTTTGCCCCAGTCTACGAAAACTTTGTTGTTAATCAGGCCTATATGCCCTACTTAGGGATGGTCGCCATTTTACTCGCCGTGATTGCGGCCGTTCAATTTCCAAAAGCCCGCCTATGGCTCATAGGTATAGCTATTTGGATGACGCTAGCAGTTGGCACACAGGTACGCATTAATGGTCAAGTCACAGACCTGTTGCTCCCCTATGATCTGATTGGTGGCATTTTTCCCATCTCAGCCCTGCGTGCTCCCGACCGCTTTAATCTGCTGGTCGTATTTTCTTTGGCGATGTTGGTAGGCTACGGCGTCAAAGCATTTGAAAACACAAAATATCGTTCAACCGTTGTGGGTCTGATTAGTTTATTCTTGGTTGTTGAGTATCTGGTTTTTCCGCTGCCATCCCACGCGATCCCTAGCCCATCTCCATTTTATGAAACGTTGGCTGCTAGCGAATCTGAAGAAGCGATTTTTGACTATCCGGCCGGTTACAGCAGCGCCAAGATATGGCTTTACTACCAAACCGTCCATGAAAAACCAACGGTAGACGGCCATTTATCCCGTTTTGATCAGGACACATATGCGTTCATTGCAGGTTCTCCGTTAGCACAAACACTGTATGAAACAGGTGAGCAGCCCAACAATGTGCTAATCCCGATTAATCGTTCTATGCCGCCACCCGTCAATGACTTCCTTGAAAACGATATCCGCTACGTAATCCACCATTTAGAATACTCAAACGAAGCTCAAAAGGAGCACCTGTACCAAACGCTCCCCTATGTGCCCATTTACAAAGATGACGTGATTGAGGTGTTTGATTTGGCGAACTTGACCCCGTATGAGTTCACGGCCGATCTTGCAGATAATGCTCGTCATGCTTCTTTTGGGCCACACATCCAGCTGGATTACGTGAGTTGGGAAGGGGTTAGTAGTGAACTGCGCTTCCAGCTTGATTGGTCGATTGATGAGCCGATCCCTGTGTCATACAAAGTGTTTGTGCATGTACTTGATGAAAATGGGGAACTTGTCCGTCAGTATGACAGTGTTCCTTGCGCATGGGGCTGCCCAACCAATAGCTGGCTGGCCGATCAGCCAATCACGGACGAGATCGAGTTGGAGCTATTTGGCCTGCCGAACGGGATATATAAGGTCAATATCGGATTCTATGATCCAACAACGGGTATGCGATTAGACACAGCAAACGAGCGGGGGTACATCACAGTAGGCGAGCTGAATATTGTGTCTCAATAAGTGCGCAGACCTTTCAGGTTTTCAGATCTGATAGATCAAGCAGATGCTTTGAACCTGAAAGGTCCTGAGGATCTTTAAGCCAGCTGCGGCCGTAAAAACCACCACTGTGATGCCACGAAGAAAATAAACACGGCCGTGCCCAGCAGCGCAATCCAGCCCAGAACACCAAGGCCGAACCCGCCAAAAATAGCGGCCGCTACCAGCAACAGCCCGTTGATCTCAAGAAGAACGAAGGCAAACAAAGCCATTCCTTTGGAGTAATCTGCATTCCAGAGGGTGAGCAGCCACAGGCCAAACAGCAGCCACACCACACCGATAACACGAACCCACATCGCTGACATAGAACCAAGCTGAAACAAATTAATTAGCGCGGTTGGTAGCGCGACCATGAGTAAGCCAGCAAAAGCGGTAACAACGCCGTCAATGCGAAACAGCGGACGTAACATGTGATTAGGTAACAACATTAAGCGATCTCCTTGTAGTTGTTGTGAAAAAAGTCTACAAAAAACTTTCCAGTTAGGTAATAGATCAAAAGCATGGCGGCCGCCCCCACAAAAACACCGTTGCTGAGCAACGCTTCAGTTCCGTACCCCCACACAAACAGCGATAGTGCTACAGCTGTGTTCAAAAAAGAGTAAACGATATTGGCCTGCGGCGTAAAACCAAACGCGCTCAGAAAGCGCGTTTTCGTCAGCCCCATAATCCAGTGAGGCATGGCGTTCATGAGAAAAAAACCGATCAAAAAGTTCAGCAATGTTAGCTGCACGAGAGAACCTCCTAAGCTGAAGCTGCAATATCAAAACATTCGTTTCAAGCTTCAGCTGATGCCCTCAGCGTACTCTCGCTCACACCGCCAAATCACTGATTTTTTGTGCCAAACTGTGCCAATTTCAGTAGATCAGTCCACTTCGCTGGCCAGTGGGTCAGTCCGCTTTGCTAGTCAGTGGGTCAGCATCGTTTCACCGGTCCACCGACCCACTGACCAACCGACCTACTGACTAACCATATCCCAATCGGCCGACCGCGTCTCCCATCTCATCTAGAATGACCGGATCGTCAATCGTAGCGGGCATTTTCCACTCAGTTTTGTCTGCGATTTTCTTGATCGTTCCGCGCAAAATTTTGCCAGAGCGCGTTTTGGGCAGCCGATCAACCACAGTGGCTTTTTTGAACGCTGCCACCGGCCCGATCTGGTCCCGCACCATCTGTACCACTTCGGCCGAAATCTCATCAGGGTCACGATCAACACCCGCGTTCAGAACCAAAAGACCAATAGGAA
>JBCCSO010000581.1:0-3788 GCA_039199965.1 Chloroflexota bacterium
CTGAAACAACACCAAAAACAAATCCAATCAACCACTGTGGAGCCTGTCTTAAACGCTCCCAGTTAATCATAATCGTGAGTAAAATGCCTACTCCAACAATCAGCAGATTGATTAACTCCAAGTTCATTCAATTTTCTCCAACCTCGAACAACCCAGTAAGGAAAATATAGCACAAAAAGAACTAATGTTCTAATTTTAATCGTACTTTTTAATCCCTTTTAATGACCACAAATCAGGAGAAAATGAGATTTGGTTGGTTAACTACTGGAGCTGGCTGTCTTGGAATGAAACCATTCCAGTGGATACAGGCTTGTAGAATGAAGAAATAGAAGCTTTCTTATTTCTAGGACGAATTCGCTTAGGCTTTACCGGAAATAGGTTGGATGAACGGGGCCAATTGGCAATTTGAGTGAGCACAGATTCAATCGCAGCGTCTGGTTCTCCAGCACCCTCAAACTCAACAACGCACGGGCCGGAAAAATATTCGTGTGCCAAATGGCTAAAAATTCGATCGTACTCAATTTCTTGATCGATTTTTCCGCTGTCTAGTTCATAGATTTTTAAGTGGAACATTTCTGCATTTGCCGCTAGATTCGCCCAGTCTAACTGACGATCCTCAAACCGAACGTTGCCGGGATCAAAGCAAATACCGATCTGATCAACTTGATTCATGATTTCCAGAAATCGCGTAATGTTGGTAGACAATCCCCAGTGGTTTTCAACAACCAGCTTAAGTTTGGGGTGGAACTGCTCGACCAGAGCCTCAAGCATCTTTAATCGACGAATGACAAGTTCATCAACTTCTTTGCCCATCTGTTCATTACCCCCAATTGTTAAGCGCAAATAACTGGCATTAAGCTCAACAGCCGTGCGGGCTCCCTCAAGAATGTATTTGATTTCAGAGCGCCACTTCGAATCTGGTAGGGTCAAGTCAGAATCGATTGTCCATGAATTGCACTTTACGTCATGTTTTTGCAGATTTTTCTTCAGCTCTTTGATTGTAGACTTCAGATATCGCTGTAGTTTTGGATGACTAGGCTTGGCACCAAACATATTTTGAACGACAGCTCTTGTGCGGGACCAGCGGCCGGGGGGAAGCATAAAGTCATTCAACTCAACATAGTTAACCCCCAAACGATTAGCTTTAGCAGGGATATCTAGAAGAGATATTTCTCCTTTGTAGAAGGCATCGTGCCATGCCCATGAACTTACGACTACTGTTGAATTTGCAAATACCATAACAAATATTTTGGTAGTCTCGTCGCCAAAAACATGCTACCCACATCTGTTTACTGTTGGCCACGAAAGCATCAAAACTATAATTTTCGAATCTCCCTCTTTAATAGTACCTTAGTCACATAGGAATATAATACCATACGGTCGCTTACACATTCACTAAAGGGAGCATCAATAAGAATTAAAAACGGCTAAATTTGCGTTCGACTGGTGATGAAAATTACGCAAGAAGTCATTTTTTATAACGAAACGACACGGTGTCGACCAAATATACCAAATCTGGCGCACAAAAATAATAAGGAAATATCTAGGACTTGAGTACTTTTCTTGTGCAATTCAACTGAATAGGTTTAACAGTATGGCCAGCTCCCCTTGTCGTTAAAAGGTCTAATTATTAGTTAGCCCCATTGGCTCAAGCGTCCTGAGCAGAAACTCCAGCAGCACCTCATTCCCTAGCGGGTTAAGATGGGTGTCATCTGCCAAATACAGCATGTCCCCATCCAGCGCCCGGTTAACCAATTCAGCTGTGGGGTCTACACATGTGATTTGGTTCTCGACACAGAATTCTATTAAAGCAGCGCGGTTCTCGATCATGCGCTCAATGTGCTCAGTATCAAAATCGGTTTCAAGCTCAATTTTGGTTTGATAGACTTCTTCTTTATAAGGCACAGGGAAAACAATTAGCTCAATCCCTTCACTAGCAAGTCGATCTCGCGCCGCTAAGATTGCCTCAAACCCTGCGGCCTGCCCAAGTTGATTTTTCTCGAGCGATAGATCAGCCGTTTCTGCTGAGTAAGCCCGCCCCAGCATCATCCGCTGACCGGCTATTTCGATTGAGTGGGTATCTGCCTGTGATAGATAGCTCTCGCTCCCATAGTCGCTGGTGTTCGTAAACACATCTATGAGCGTAAACAAGATCGAGTGCGTTACCAGCCATCCCTTTTCCTCAAGGGCTGATCGATCAGTTGTATCTGTCTCACCCCACTGATAAACCAATCCGTAGTCCTCATTGTTGTCGTTTCCATACCACTGCCAAAGCACAACATCCGGCTCATACGGCAGACCAAATGTAAAGAGGATATTGGCATGGCTCACACCACCGGTCGCGCCTTGACCTAGGTTAACCACGCTATATCCATGGTCGGTCTGCAATCGGTTTACCCAGCAATCTGCATACTCTGTAAAGCAGAATGTAAAGGAGTCTCCCACAGCCACAATATTAACCGGCCACTGGGGCTCCCAATCGGCCGAATCGACCCGAAAGCCGATATTAGACTCAGGATTTAGCCAGTTTTTGCTGGTTACGTGAAAGCCAACGTTGGCATTGGGGTATTGCAGCTCGTTATCTAGGCCGGGAACGACAGTCATCTGATAGGCATCTACCGGCTGCCACGCTGGTGGTGGCAGGATGGTTTGATCGGTGAACGGATGTTTTTTCACATCACGCATGATCAGCTGCAGGACAGGGGGTAAGACGGGACGCGCAAATCTGAGCGCAGCTTCAATCAGGATTACCCCGACGAGCAGGCTGACAACCACCATTAAAATCCGGCCGATGATTTTACCAAGCATGACCCCATTATATCCGGTTACGCTTGCGGCACTTACTCTGGGGTTGTTTACTCATTAAAGCTAAGCAGCGACAATCTCTCCTAGCATCATCACGATATGGGCAATCATATGAGCTAAGATAGCGCTTTCTAAGCCTCTCTTCCAAAACAGAAAGCCTGCAATCAGTCCAAACAAGCTGTTTCCAACAATAATGTAAAAAATCAGCCCGCTGGTTACGTCAGAAGTTAGCAAACTGGCGGCCGGGAGATGGCCAACACCAAATAGAAATGCAGAAAGGATAATGCCAAAAAGATAGTTGTACGGTTTAACAGATGCTTCTCTGTTTTGGGTCAGCCGATAGAGGCCCCAAACAAAAAGAGACATCAAGCCCCACCGCACAAGTACCTCTTCTGTTATGCCTCCATACAGCAGTCTAGTGTAAAAAGGAAGGCTTAGGTCTTCTGAATTTTCCAAGAATTCGGCAGGTAAGAGCGGTGCTGAAAGCAGATAAAAACCGATAATCAACAGCCCTCCCAAAACACCCCAGACCACACCTGAAATAAGAATCGGTTTTAGATCAAGTTTTTGCAAAGACCGGTTTAGAAAGGCGCTGAGTACAGGGGTACCCAAATTAATCTTGGGAGCTAGCCATCCACCCAAAACGACCAACAGCAGGAGAATGACCGAAGACTGTATAACAGATACTGTTTGGACAACAGCGATCGGCACCGGTAAAGATTGGCCTGAATTGCTAATAAGTTGGGGCAGTAAGGGAAGCGTAGATAAAACACCAACAAATCCCCCCAAAAACACAAATAAAATCTGCATCCAATCGAGCTGGTTGTTTTTTGTCATTTGATTTTTCCTAGAAATCCTTCGGTCAGATAGATCAAGTAGGTCCAAGTAACGCATCAGAAAAGTACAGGCGAGATAAAATGCGCGCAGGGGTGAAGAGCTCTCATGGGCTTTGTGCCCTCACTCTCGGCGTTTTTAAATTGTGC
>JBCCSO010000582.1:0-3787 GCA_039199965.1 Chloroflexota bacterium
ACCCCTCCCCCAAAGGGAACACAAACCCGAAATTCAGGATTATCAGGCGCGTGTGTATCAATCAGTAAAACACTGTTCTCTTTGCGCACAATACAGATGGCTTTGTTTCTGGGCCTCTTCTTCATCTTTGTATCCCTTTTAGGACTTTCGCTTGCAAAGAGCACTGAGCCTGTCGAAGTGCGTTCTCGCAGTTGCTGAACACGTATGAAGCGAAAGTCCTATCTCTGTAAAATATCTAAAATACTGGTGGGATAAACTGGCATGTGCTCTTCTTTCAACCACGCAAGATCATACCATCTGGCCGCAAATTTCATCCCATTGCTTTCCACAACCGGGATTTCTTCTAGGTCGTATATTTTTTGATCAACAAAATCAGCTTCATAAACAAAAACCAGCTCGTGGTGATCCCCATTGTTGACGGTAAAGATGTTCTCAATCACGCCCAGAAGCTGCAGATTAGTCACCTCTTGGCCGGTTTCCTCCATTGCCTCCCGAATGGCGGCAACTTTTGAGTGCTCCCCAAAATCGATCCCGCCACCCGTCGGTACCAAAAACGCCCCATCATGGTAATCAGGGTCGTAAACATGCACAAGCATTACCTGATTATTTCGACGGAATATGCATCTAGCGGTGGGTCTTATCGGTCTCATGATTCTCCCCTTTTTTTACGTGGCACGCTCCAGACCTTTCAGATTTTTTTGAGCAAATCATTTTTTCAGAAATGTCACAAATCTGAAAGGTCTTTGTCATTAAGGTGCGCAGCGTAACTCAGAAATTAGCAGTAAGTTTATACAAAGATCTCTACGTTCTTAAACTAGCCTTCAAGATGCTTTTTCACCTTTTCCACAATCATCTTTATGATTTTTTAGAGCGAAACAAAATTTATCCCAGTTCAAGCATCTCAATCACTTTTTCACCCATGGCTGTTGTACTCAATGCTTCATCTCCACCGCCGATATCGGCCGTGCGGTAGCCTGCTGCGAGCACATCATCAATGGCTTTTTCAATGGCGTCTGCCTCTTGCTCAAGCCCTAGGTTCAAGCGCATGAGCATCGCGCCCGACATCATTGTCGCCAACGGGTTGGCTTTGCCGGTTCCCGCAATGTCTGGGGCTGAGCCGTGGCTGGGCTCAAATAGTCCGACTGATCCCACTTTACCCATACTGGCTGAAGGCAACATGCCAAGCGAACCGGTAATCATTGAGGCTTCGTCAGACAGAATATCACCAAACATATTTCCGGTAACCACCACATCAAAGTCTTTGGGATTGTTAACCAAGTACATCGCCATCGCGTCAACCAAAATGTCTTCATACTCAACATCTGGGTAATCACTTTTGACTTCGTGCGCAATTTCGCGCCAAACTTGCATGGTGGTGAGGACGTTGGCTTTGTCTACAGAGGTGAGCTTTTTGCGTCGGCCGCGAGCCAGCTCAAACCCGATCCGCAGAATGCGCTCGATTTCGCTTTCTGAATAGATCATGGTGTCGTACCCGACCCGCTGTCCGTCGCGCTCTTCCCGGCCGCGCGGGGTGCCGAAGTAAATGCCACCTGTAAGCTCTCGTACAAATACGATGTCAACCCCTTTCACAATTTCCGGCCGCAGTGGACTGGCGTGGGCCAGTGCATCAAAAACTTTTACCGGCCGGATATTGGCAAACACAGCCAGCTCTTTCCGGATGCGTAAAAGCCCCTGCTCCGGCCGTACTTTGGCTGTGGGATCATCCCATTTGGGGCCACCAACCGCCCCCATCAAAATAGCGTCCGACTCCAAGCAGGCACCCAAGGTTTCTTCTGGCAGTGGATCCCCGGTTTCGTCAATCGCAATCCCACCAATGAGATGGCTATTGTAGTTAAATTTATGACCAAACTTATTCGCCACAGCGTCAAACAACTTTACCGTTTCATCAACGATTTCTGGGCCGATCCCGTCACCGGGCAGCAATGTGATATTTTTTTCCATATTTTAATTCTACTCTCTTATTTTTTCGGTTCCGCATTTACTTTTTGCGAGGTTAGCACAAGACCAACAGTAACGCCTTCAATTAAATTTGTTCTGTGCTTTACCACAGATTTATTCAGCACATATCTTGACCGATAGTGCCAACCTTTTGATTCTCTTGCACAACCCGGTGCAATGCGTAAAAACCGTGCAGAATCTTTACTAAACCCACAGCCCTCTTCAATATTTGCGAAAGGCTCATCTTTTGAATGTGTGCAAAAGACCAGCTTAGTTTTGAAAACCAGACTGGTCTATTTCAGCCAGATCGCATACTTTTGCACATTGAGCCTTCGCGTAAACAAAGCCAACTGTTTTTGTCAGTTGATGCGCAATAGTTTATCCAAGTGAATCGCTTAAAATATTCCGGCTTAAGTCATTCAAAAAACAAGCCCTTTTGCTTGTATTAGGACTTTCGCTAGCAAGGAGCACTGAGTGTGTCGAAGTGCATTCTCGCAGTTGCTGAATATGGGTCAAGCGAAAGTCCTGTCTATAAAATTTCCAGCTAAGGTTTTCTTTAATAAGAAGGTAGGTATCAGACCTGAGTGCAAGGAGATTAGTTTTGCAGGGTGCTGTAGTCAGCGTCTCACTGCACCACCACCGGCACAGTCGGAAACTGGCTCAACGAGTTGACCTTGACGGAATACAATTCCGTAAGTGGGCGGAGCGACGGCCAGAGCGCACCAATCACTTTTTATTTGTTTGTACTTAGTGGTCTTCTCGCCAAATAACTAAGATGTTGATCGTAGAGGCGTCCCTCGTGGGCGCCCACGAGGGACGCCCCTACAACAGTTTGATTTCTTAAATAATTAGCGAAAGCACCACTAAGCTGAGACCAGACTGGTTTGCAAAACCGGTCTGGTCTTTGCCAATGATTAGCGGGTTACCATCGGCAAATAGATCGTCTTGTCTAGTCCGCCAACCGGATTGGGTGTACTTTCCGGTGTGGGTGATGGTTCTGGTGTAGGAGATGGCTCCGGTGTCCCGATTGCCGCTTCTTGCACACGGGCAGCCAAGGTTTGTGAAATTTTCTCACCATTGATGGTGATGGTCATTTCTCCATTGTGCTCACCCACGCTGCTGGTATTCACCCGCACCGCAAAGGATTTTTGTTGTCCCGGCCCGATTTCAGTCTCTTCGAACGGCTCTGCCAGCTCAAACCCTTCCGTTAGCTCAATCGCCGTCACAAGAATGGGGCTGCTGCCGTCGTTCTTGAAGTCGAGCGTTTTCTCGGCCGCGCTGTTTTGATCCACTGTCCCGAAATCCGTGGTTAACCCAGAAATCAATTCGTCGGTTTGATCCACTTGGACAATGTAGTTCGGGACCCAATATTCGGCCGCACCGATGTCGCACGCCGCACCGCCTACACCATCACCATCAACCGGCCGCACCACTTTGTTTTGATCATGTGTTGGACACAGGTAATTAAAGAAAAACCAAATTTCTGGTTCAGGTAGCCCAGCGTCGATGGCGGGGCTGTCTGGCAACGGCATATGGACCCGGTGTTCTAACCATCTCAGCCTAGGGTCAAGCGGTGTATCACCCGTCCCAGACAAGTCTGTCATTTGCAAGGTCATATCACACAGATCACTTTTGATTCCGATAATGTTTCTGCCTTCCGAAATCATCCGGCCGGGGGTGCTGCTATAGCAGTCTGGCCCGTAATCATCGTTCCAAGGGTTGCGGTTATCACTATTTTCTGCCACGATAGAATTACCTACAATCGTTTCGGCCGTGCTGCTGGTATACAGACCACCGCCAAACCGATTGGGTTCCTCCCACGATCCAT
>JBCCSO010000583.1:0-3787 GCA_039199965.1 Chloroflexota bacterium
ACCATCACCAGTCCGCGAGACATGGCGATGTTTCAGCTCATGCTTCGCTGCGGCCTGCGTATCAGCGAGGTCGCCAAACTAAAAGTGGCCCATATCCATCTGAACGAGGTCCGGCCGCGCATGGTGGTCACCGGCAAAAACAACATCGAACGGACAGCTTACCTCTCCATTCCTAGCCAAGAGATGGTCAAAGTGGTGCTGGAGGAGCGGTTTAGCGATGAAGAAGAGCTGTTCCTAAGCTATCAAGGGAAGAAAATGTCCACCACCGCCATCCACAAGCGGCTGATGGTTTATCGAGATTTGGCCGGAGTAAGTTTCACGGCCCATCAGCTGCGCCATACGTTTGCCACGAACTTGGTGGAGGAAGATGTGCCGCTACCGACCATTCAGAAGCTCATGGGCCATGCGTGGATCACCACCACACAAGGATATCTGCTGGTCAGTGACAACAAGGTGGCCAAGGATTTTTTCGACGCCATGACGGAGCAGGAGGTGTGGTCATGCCGGAGATAAATGTCACAGAGAATGTATTGGTCTGCGCCGCTGGTCGGTATGATAGAGCATTGAGCAAGAGTCGACGGATGTACCCACCGCCTCAAGGCATTTCACTCCCCAAGCCAACAGAAAGTTGGCCGAAGGAAAATATTCTGCTGCTGCAAGAGTACCAGCAATGGCTGCTCGATGGGGGTGTCAGCCGGAACTGCATCTACCAGATCTATATCCCGATGGCCGGACACGTTTTAGGTCTAAACCGGGTGCCGCACCGGCAAATCTCTTTAGATGAAGATCTCGACAAGGCACTAGTGTACATTGAAGCCAGACAGATGAGCGACGGCTGGACGGCCAACTGTCGTCGGGCCTTAAACCGTTTTCGTAGCTTTATGCAGCTCAAGCGAGGGACGGTGACCTTCTCAGAAGTGAAAATGTTTGACCATTCTCGTTATATAGAGAATCTACCACCTTGGCTTGTAGAGTGCCTCAATGAAATGCGGATTCTGGCCCAAGCCAACTGGCGTAAAAGCCGGGTTTCCAAATTATTGCTTAAGTTTTGGCGCTCTCACACGGTGCTGTGGGACTGGTTGGTTGTGAACGGGCATTTGGACCCAGACAAGGGGCCGGAAGGGATTAAAGAGATTCGGCGGCAGCAGATTTATGACTACATTGACAGTCGAATGGATGATGGTATGAACACGGCAACTATCAACCTTGAGCTACGCCTGTTCCAATCTACCCTGCGCTACTTGCAGGATCAGGAGGTGTTGGTCCCGGCCAGTTTGCTCGCCATCAAGGGGCTCAAGCAGAAAGACCGGATGCCCCGTTTCCTGAAGGACGAAGATGTCGCCAAACTGCGGGATTACCACGAGGAACGGGTTAAAACAGTCACCAGCCCGCAAAAGTCACGAGATGTGCTATTGGATCGCGCGATGTTCTACCTGATGTGGCAAGCGGGGTTGCGCTTGGATGAGGTAGAAGATTTGCTCATCGATGACGTAGATTTAGACAAGCAGCAGGTGACAATACGGGCTGGTAAAGGGATTGTAGATCGCATCGTTTACCTGACCCCAGACACCATCTCATCCCTAAAAGCTTACCTCACCAGACGGGGGCAAGGAGTTGGCAAATGGCAAGACCACTTCTTTCTATACCGCTTTAAAGGTGCGGATAGAAGGATGATTGGGAAGCGGGTCAAGGTGGCCGGTAAAGCGGTGGGCGTGAAAGTTTCCCCCCACCGCTTAAGGCATACGTTTGCCACCCAATTGGTTAATGTCGGCTGTCCCATCACGACGATACAGCGGCTGATGGGGCACAAACGGCTGAGTTCGACAATGGTCTATGCCAGAGTCCATGACAAGACGGTGGCAGACCATTACTTTAAAGCAATGGCCGCCATTGAAGCCAAGATGACAGGTCAATGTCCCAACAACACGCTGAAACAAACATATGACAACTTTGAAGACCAACTGAAACAGATACGAGCCATGGCTGGCATGGACATGCCACAAGCGGTGGCTGACGTTCTAGCAAATCTGGAAAATAGCCTTTTAGATACTTTGCAACGCTGGCCGGTGACTTAGCTCAAAGAGATGAGCCTATATTCGCCTGTCGGGCGAGTCCGACAAACTTTCACGCAGGAGGTTGGCAAGCAGGCAGCTTGCCAACTACTTCTGGTATTGTTTATGCAGCTCAGGCAAGTTTAAATATTCTTCAACTTGTTTACGTTTGTTCATGTGCTCATTGTTCATGAAATCAAATGGCTCTTCCTGCAGAATTAAGATAACGCCACCGGTCTCCTCAACTTTTTCTGCATGGAATACAGGTGCGGACATAACAAACTGCTTGCCCCCAAATCTCTCCACCCATGAAGGTGAAAAATAGTTAAACCATTCAATAACAGGAGGAACCTTAGATAAATCAATGCTATTAAATTTCTTGTCATATGCTGATTCGGAATAACTGGCTTCGCCGAATTTTTGCAAACGGCCGTAATACGGATTGAACAACATCGCTCCCATTTTGAAAAATGCTTGAAGCTCAATAAATTCAAACACTTTTGCTGTTGAATAAATATGAGCCAAATCTAGCTTAAACTTAAAAACTTCGGGCAATTTTACTAGTGAATTCGCAAATTGAGCCGTAACCCCCGTGGACAAACCAAGATAAAGGTGATTTTCAGACCATGCACCATCAGTTGAAGATGGTTGAAAATCACCTTTTTTTTCCCTTTTCTCTTTTTCAGATTGATACATTTTGGTCAATCCGTCTGAGCTTACGTCAATCTCAATACCATCTCTAATTTTAAAGACATATTCTTCTCCAAACTGGAGCATAAACTCATTCATTTGGGTCCAAATTTTAACCGGATCACGGTCTTCTCTTGCATAATAAGCCAAAGAGTATTTCTGACCTGTAAAACCTATTCCCATTTTGTATACACCACCTTAATCATATCTTCAGTTATTTCTTCATTTCGCAACACGCTTTTCATGTAGTCGGCCACTTCTTTGTTAGAAAAATGCCATTCTACCTGTACACCACCAGCTGCTGTAACTTGTTTACGCGCCCGATTAATTACATTGTTATAGCTCTCACCTTCATATTGCATCTTTTCGTAGAGTGTACCCTTACCCGTTCCCCAAAGTTTTGCATCTAAAAGAACTAGATCATCACCCTTCATCACAGCTCCGTCAAAATTTATACCATTGTAATTGAATTCTAAGAGTCCTTCATCAGCTTTCATGCCCGTGACAAATTCCTGATAACGTCGAGCCCCGTCGCTCATTCCGTGATTTGCCTTTGTCCATTGACCGATTAGATTGCCGGCGTTATCTAATCTCTGCAGTGGGATAAGGTCTATTGCGGCTTTACCCACATATTTCCATTGTCTCGTTGCTCCGGGCAGAGCCATGAATACAATACCCGCTGTCATGGCTCCATACCGCTGTTCCATCCGGGCGTTGTTAATGTCGTAGACATCCATCCCAAAGCCAACACCAGGGGTAAAAGATACAACAAAGGCAGCAAACGCTTTTTCACCTTCAGAATGTGGGGCAATTGCACAATCTAAATATCCAAAGTTGCAACCGTTATGGCCTGATGGATCCCACAAGTTGATGGGCCGATTATTGACGTATGAATATCGGTTTAGGGTTTGCGGATTCGTGGGGTCCGGTACAATCGTGTCAGGTGTCAGGAAGCGGTTCGTCGTTGTTGCCCTTATCTTAACCAAACTTGACATAATCAGGCTGGTTTTTCCCTTTTAAAGAGCAAAAAAATCTCCTGAGAGTAA
>JBCCSO010000584.1:0-3777 GCA_039199965.1 Chloroflexota bacterium
CGGCTGTGGGCGTACTTGTGGCTGCAGCTGTTGCCGTAGCCTCCTCTGTTGGGGTAGAGGTTGGGGTACTTTCCAATGTGGCAGTTGGTTCAACTGTTGGAGTTTCAGTTGGTTGTTCCGTTGGTTCAGCCGTGGGCTCTTCAATGGGTACTTCAGTAACAGACTGATCAACACCGGGAATTTCTGGGTCTTCTGTAAGCGGTGTTGTATCCGGTGTTGGGGTTGAATCTTGTCCATTATCTGCGGAAGCAATTCGGCCGCCAGCTGTATCGGCAACAGACAGAGAGCTAATCAGCTCATTGAGAACGCTTCTGTCAGGAAAAACGGCACCATCTTCATTTGCCCGCACGATTTTTTCCAACTCTTTTGATTTATAGATTGCATAGTTGTTGGCGTCTGCAGAAAGTACGTTAATTTGATTTTCTGAGAATGAAGGAGCGTCCTGTAGACTATCAATGCGCACAGGAATTTGTGCCCAAACATAGAAATTCCCTTTATCCGTGATGCCCTCATACACGTAAAACAATTGCCGATTCGTAATCTCTTCTGGTTCGTCAGAGGATGGCATATACCTGAGTGAAGACACACCTTTTCCATTTTGGAAAGTCGTATACTGTGCTCCGATAATGTTTTCTTCCGATTCGTAGAAAAAATCTAGGCGGGGCCGTGTAATAGAGATGCGTCGAAGTTCGTTAAAGTACTCCTGTTCTTCAGCATCATAGGCCGGATAGAAAAAATTGTTTTCATCAACAATTGACTGTACAACCATGATTGGCGGCCGACTTGATGGAAGATCGGTCAAGATTTCAAGCACAATATGATTTGGGACCCCCTCAAAATTTGGTAAGCCCCGATCAAGGGTGCGGAATCCATCAACTCTTGGAGGCTGAAGTGATGGGTTGATGGCCTTAAAGAGTTTGTCGCTGTAATTGAGCCTGATTCCCTCAAATGAATAATCTTGATCGAGAACAATCAAATTTTCTGCTTCCCATGTAGCTGTCAAATTAGGCGTGCTGGTTGGTGTGGGCGGCGTTGTGGCTGTAGGAGAAGAGGTCGCCGTTGGCCATGGGGTTGGGGATGGTTGTTGCGTGGCTGTAGGGGGCGGCGTAACCACCATGATCGTTTCGACTGCTAAATCGGCTGATCTATCTGCGCCACACGCGCTAACCAATATCATAAGCATCCCCAGCATGAACCAGCGGAGTGATTTTCTAAAATTCAACATATCCTTTAAGTTTTGTTTAGGCTTCAGGCCAACTAAGGGGGTGTGAACCCTTAATTGGCGTATAAATTTTAGTCTTTCAAGAAAAAGATGAGGAACAAACTTACCCGTTATTCACCCAGCCTTTCTAAAATTTTCCTGCGTAAAACAAAATATCAGCCAAACATTACGTTCGTCTTAACAATTAATGTGTTTTTTTGGAAAGTCTTTGTTTGCTGAAACAACAAAAACCAAGACAATTTGTGCCAAGACAAAAATATCGATCAAACTAGTTTGTATAAGATGTTAGCGATAGGTTTTGGATTGGTTATTGACTCAATCGGTCACTTTTGAATTTAAAGCTATGCAGTTTTTTTATATTATTTTGCTTTGGGTTGTGCCCGGACTCATTGTTTTTGCAGCACTGGTAAAATCAAATCTAAGGCGATTAGAGCGCTTTGTGCTCGGGCAAGCGATTGGATATACGGCCGTTTTGCTGGGTGCTTTACTCATCGCTTACATACCGGGGCCATTTCGGCCTGTTTTGTTTGGTGTGCTGCTCTTGATTTTATGCATTGGCTCAATTTGGACATGGGGAATTAGAGGGATAGTAGACTTTGCGCATGAGCGTACAACGTGGCAGCAGATTGCTTTGTATGCGGGGCTGCTGCTCGTCCCGATCCTGCTGCGCTTTTGGAATTTGGGATACGCTCAGTTTCAGGGGGATGAGGGAGCTGCGATCAGCCGGGCAGCCCGCATTATTGTGGGTGAGGACCCCCAATTATTTTTACATAAAAAGGGGCCGGGTGAACTGCTCGTAGTAACCGCTACGTGGGCCTTCACCGGCTACATGACCGAATGGTTTGCCCGACTGCCTTTTGCATGGGCCAATTTGGTTGGCTTGCTTTCCGTGTTTGCTATCGGCCGGAAGCTGGCCGGACGATGGGCTGGCTTGGGTGCTGTTCTGCTGCTCATGCTAGAAGGATACCTGCTGGGCTTTAGCCGCATTGTGCAGTATCAGAGTTTAGTGTTTATGCTGGTTGCTACCGCCGTGGTGGCTCTACTTCAATTCAGGCAGCGTCATCAACCCTTGCTTATTTATGTGGCGGCCGGATTGCTAGCAACTGGAGCACTAGCCCACTACGATGCTGTGCTCGTTTTCCCGGCCGTTGTTTTTCTGTTGGGCGATTATTTGTGGCAGAATCGAGATCAGGCACTGCGGCAAACGGGGCATTTTGTTGCAGCGGGGGCTATGGCGCTGGTGATCCTTGCCCTATTTTACTATCCGTTTTTTACCAACTCCGCAGCTGGGGGAACGTCGGAATACCTGCTTAGCCGTCTGGGCAACGGGGAAACCTTGTTCAACCACCTGCCAGACACCCTTAACCGAACCTTAATTTATGACTCTGTGTATACGCTGGCCATTGTAGGGATCGGGCTGGCGTGCTGGGTGCTGTGGGCGTGGTCACGCAGATGGGGCTGGCTGGCCGCCATCGCCGCTTTGCTGCTGGCCGGACTTGCCCTGACCTACGCTGATCTTGATGCGTGGCAGTCTGGTAAAGCGATCCCACTGGGGGTTCTGCTCGTTGGATCGCTGTTTTTGCCCAGCGTACCGGCCGAAGAGAAGGGAATTTTTCTGTGGTTTGCCTTCCCTGCGTTTTTCTATCTGTACCTTGTTGCTCTTCCACTCACCCACATCTATTCGGCTATTCCGGGGCTGTTTTTAGTGGCAGCACTAGGACTGAATCATTTAATACAAGGATTAGCCAATAGCCAAAACTCAGGTCTATCAATAGCACGATATGGAGTGATAGGAATGGTTGCAGTTGGCTGGGGGCTGGGGCTGATTTATGCGTGGACCTTGTTTGTATCACATCAGCCAGAGTATTTGCGCGAATATGATGAGCTTCCGGCCGTGATCGGCCATCCACAATTTGAAGTGCCGCAAGAAGGGAAGTTCGGATTCCCCTATCAGGCGGGATGGCAGGCGGTTAACTATCTGTTTTCAACGGGTGAGTTAAGCGGCAGCTACGACACCAACGAAGAAACTGACATCACCAACTACTACATGCGCAGCGGTTTGCGACTGACCTGTGCAACCCCCGACATCTACATTGTGGCGGAAAATGTCTTTGATGTTGTGCCGCTCCGATATGACCAGATTGAGGCGAACTATTCACCCACGCGCGTATTAACCGTTCAGGGAGCCCCGAAGATTACGGTGTACGAGCGCAGCGAAGCGGTTTCTGGTGAACCGATTGTGCAAGAAATGACGATTGGCGGCCGTGATGCTCAACGGATTATGCGGCCGGAATATGTGGCCCGCTTGAGCGGCGCATTGACCACTGACACAGAACTGCCAGAATTTGAGCCGGTTTCAGCCCAGATGGGGAACTTTGCCCAACTAAAAGGGTATGAAATCAACACGACCAATGCGGTTCCGGGTGGATTTATCGATCTGGTTTTGTACTGGCAAGCAGATGGCTCTTCTGAGATCAACTATCAAACCTTTACCCATCTGCACGATGGGGAGACGATGCAGGGGCAGTTAGACGGTCGGCCGCAGTGTGGCAACG
>JBCCSO010000585.1:0-3777 GCA_039199965.1 Chloroflexota bacterium
AGTTGTGTTCCGGGAACGAAGGCTCAAATGATTGCTAATTAGTCTATCTAACTAACAATCGTTTGTTCCGTTTCCCGTCTAAATTAGTTGGGCAAAACTCCGCTGGTTAACTTTGACTGGAATCTGAATTTCACAAACGGTTTCTTCCATTCTTTCAGGATGGGGTGGTACGATGAAAACCTCGCGAGCGGGGCCAGCCAACTGATATCCATTGGATTCAACCCACTGACCAACGGCCGCATACTTTTCAAAACCGTTTTCAAAAACGCCCAACCGAACAGCACAGGCTGCCAGCTCGATTTTGGGCAAAATACGCATTTTGACTTCTTCACCGCCGCTCAGGAGTAAGGGCTGGTCGATTCCGTCGTTGAGTAAATAGCCAATTTCAACGTCTGCATTTTCGACGGAGAAGGCTTCTCCGTGAATGATGGCTGTGAAGTGGCCTAATTTCTTTTTTGGTACCTTGGCGGGGATGATTTGTGTCATTTCAACTACTTGAGCACCGGCCGCAAAAAGGGTCTCAAAATTGTTTCGGAAACTGAAAAATGGCTGGGACTGAATTTCTTTGAGCACAATATCGTCTTGATCAAGCTGTCCGGCCGTTTCAACCTGTCGCAGTCTGGCTTCGATACTGCGTAGCCGATCCACTTCAGCCCTTAGGTCTTGCTCAACCTGAGATTTGCGTAAGGTTAGCATCCCTCGTATTTCCTCGGCCGAAACATCATCTAACACCATCCGTTTGATTTGATCGAGCGACATGCCCAAATCCTTTAGGGCCAGAATCCGATTGAGTTCAGGCAGCTGGGATGCGCTGTAATAACGGTAACCGGTGAATTCATCGATGTGCTGCGGTTGGAACAATCCGATTTGATCGTAGTAGCGCAACTGAGAGTCGGCCGTTTGTGCTATTTTGCTAAATTCTCCAATTCGAAACATGGTGCCTCTTTTTTGCTTGTGTGAACTATTTTGCTCTCACGTGGTGTTTTTTATTACGATGGGGAGTATAAGCCTTCAAGTAACTTTAAAGTCAAGGGGCAATTTAAAATTGGTCTTGAGATATCTTTTGAGCTGGGATTATCGCGCATTTGGCTTATGGACTTGGATCAGCTCAAAACTCGTTTTGAGTAATCTACATTTGGGGTTTAAATTATAGATACAAGTGCTACGTCAAGGGTTTCCATTAATCCATCCTTGATGTAGCCCTAGTCCAGACTGAAAGAACTTTGACTTATATATCAAGAGTCCACTGAAAAAAGGTGTTTTAGAGACCTGTCAGGCTCACCGCCTGACAGGTCTTTTTTCAGCAGAGTCATATCAATTAAGGTGCCGATATGTTCGGGTACTTAAATTTAAAAAAGCTAAGTTGAACTCAATTAGTTTTAACTTGAGGTAGGAATAAAAAATGCGTGGAATAGAAGATTTGTTTAATGTTGATGATTTGGAAGTTGGTATCCCCCGTGCTTTAAATAATGGGATTAAAGGGCAGGTGTTTCACGGCGATCAATCTACTTTCATGATTGCTCGTTTTGAGCCAAACATGCCCGGCCGCATCCATAAGCACCCTCATGAGCAGTGGCACTTTGTTTTAAAGGGGAGCTGTACGCGAGTCCATGATGGGGTTGAGGTGACGTGCAAAAAGGGGGATTTTTGGGTAACCCATGGCGGTGTGATGCACACCGTTGTGGCTGGTGATGATGGGCTTGTTCTTTTAGACTTCTTCGCCCCAGCCCGGGATGATTATCGCCAAGCTGGGGAAGGTTTCGGTGACTCAGCTTATCAAACAACGTGATGAGAACGTTTCTGCCAGACTAGAGAATTGTATCGAGCCAACTATTAATGTCTGCAACTTCCTGTTGAGAAACAACATGCGGAATGGGATATTGCTTATATGTAACTTGGAGCCCTAAATCTGAAAAGAATGATTTTGCTTGGAACATTTCTTGAGGTTGAACAAGCGGATCTTTGGTACCGTATCCTATAAAAAGCGATTTTCCACTCAGGGCGGCCGACTGTTGCCATGCTCTGGTTTCTTCTGTGAAACTTCCTGCTAGGGCAGCTACGGCCGCAACGCGACTTCCGTGTCTAAGCAGGTAAGGGAAGGACAGCATCCCCCCCTGACTGTATCCGACCAGTACTACGCGTTCTGGATCGGCATCATACCTTTCAAGAGCATGCTCAATAAATGCATCGATTAAATCAAGCGCCTCAGCCACGCGCTGGTTATCAAACCGTGCATTTTGCCCATCAAATTCAATGCCAAACCACATGAAACCGCCAGTTGGGTGTGGATGTGGGGCCCTTGGGGCGATATAGGTGTATTCTGCTTTTGGCGATATATTGACTAGGGTTTGCATCTGGCTCTCATTTGCTCCAAAGCCGTGAACACCAATGATCAATGGCTGTTTCGGCCGATCGGAGGCTCGAATTTCTAAGTAGGGCACTTTCTGCCCGTTTGCTCTGAGTACCTTTTCATTTTTATTTCGGAAACCCAGTGATTTTGCCGCCCAATCAATAATTGCTGTCATATTTTCTCCGATGGCCCCGATTAAAAATTTAAACCTACTCTACAAAAAAAAGTAAGACAACGCTTGTACCAATCGTTTATTTAGTTGGGGCGGCTGATAAATAAACGATTTAGAGTCTCCATACAGTCGCTTGAATGATAAATTTTTAGGTATGAATTTATTCAGCCAGCAAATGGACTTTCTGGCTGTTATCAGTGAGGACTATTATGGCAAAACAAGTTTGGAAATGGGAACCCTCATCCCGTTGGGTACGGGTTTTTAACAATGGTGAAGCGATTGCGGACAGCAAAAATGTGATGTTGATGCTTGAAGGAGGCCCAGATCAAAATTACTACTTTCCCCTTGAAGATGTGAATCAAACATACTTGGTGGAGTCCGATTATACAGAGACTTCCGGCTACAGGGGTGTGAAGCGATTTTGGCACGTTGATGTCAATGGCAAAAGATCAGAGAATGCTGCATCAACCTATGACCAAAAGGAAAACCGGCCGGATTTTTCTGGTTATATCGCATTTGATTGGTACAAGTTAGACAAGTTTATGGAAGAGGAGGAAGTGGTGAAACATCATCCCCGCAATCCATACCATCGGGTAGACATGGTCCCAAGCTCACGACATGTTGAGGTGTTTGTGGATGAAGTCAAAGTGGCAGACACGCAACAGCCATTTTTGCTGTTTGAAACCTATCTGCCGGTTCGGTACTACATTCCGGCCGCAGATGTTAAGTAGATCACAAAAAGTAATTGACTGTAGACCTGACAGGTTTCTCAAGTAATACCTCTGGTGATAACCCAGTTAAAACCTGTCAGGTCTTTTGAGAAGATAATGTGATCTAATTAACCCGCTTTTCTTGGAAGAAAGTGATGCAAGCTCACACTGCCCATACAAAGGTGATGCTGCTTATTACAACCTTGTGGTTGGTGATGACCGCTTTGAAAACACGGTCTGGTATTATCCTGACCCAATTCCCGAAGCGCCCAAGCTAAAAGGAACGCTCGCTTTTTGGCCAGAAAAAGATAAGCGGATTCGAATTCTTGTCGATGGTGAGAAAACTTAACAGGTCGCAGGCCGGATGATCTGAAATCCACGTTTCAGATCATCCAATTAAGCTGAGGGCGCGTGCTTTGAGGGTAGCTTCTGTCCGATTCCTGACGTCTAACTTGCTGAAAATATTGTTTGTATGCCGTGCGACGGTGCCAGTTGCAATAATGAGCTGTTCTGCAATTTCCGGGTTGGATAGCCCGGCCGCCATC
>JBCCSO010000586.1:0-3772 GCA_039199965.1 Chloroflexota bacterium
CACAGGTACAGCAGATTATGTTTCCAAAACCACTCTTTAAATTATTGTTGATTAGGCACGGCCAAACGCAGGCTAACGTGGAGGGTAGATTCTACGGCCGGACGGATACAGCTATGACGGATGTCGGCCGGGGACAGGTGCAGGCCACAGCAGAGCGTTTAAAGAATTATGACATTTCACACGTGTATGCAAGTCCAGCCAATCGCGCTGTTGAGACGGCCGAAATCCTAAACCAGCAGTGGCAGGCTCCCATGACGGTTGATGAACGCCTGTGGGAAGTTGATCACAATCGTTGGGAGCTTATGACGGCTCAAGATATTGCGGCTAAATACCCAGATGATTGGGCAGGATTTCTATCGGGTGACATCAGCAAAGCCCATCACGGCGGCGAAACGCTTGATGAGGTTGCTGTGCGTGGCTTATCGTTGGTTGATGAATTAAAAACGTCCCTGCCCGGTAACGGCGAAACGATTGTCTTTGCGTCACACGCAGGCATTTCACAAGTACTGTTATGTGAGCTTATGGGCACCCCAAAGCGGGGCATCTGGCCTTATCGCTTCAAAAATGCGGGTTGCGCCGAACTTGAGATTTATGAATTTGGCAGTGTGCTGACTGGGTTTCAGTAGTCGCAGAATGAACTACAAGTCATGAGTAAGCTTCCACTAACTAGCCGATTTTCTCAATAGCTTGCATTGTTTGGTTGAGAAAGTCTGTGATTTTATTCAGCTTTTTAGGTGTTGGTCTGCCTTTTAATCCTTTAGCTAGTTTATACAGGCTGACAGCCACTCCCAATTTTTGAGCCTGCTTTAGCTGATAAGATTGGACTTTGCCAGAGGAAGTATAGCCAGTTAGCAGTGCTTCCAAGGCGGCCCAGCCATGATAATAGGCAATTACGGCAAAGTCCCAAGCTGGTGCTCCAATGAACGAAGCGCCAAAATCAATTACGCCTGTCAATTTTTCATCTTTCTCGAATATATGCTCTCCATGCAGGTCTGAATGAACAAGAACGGCGCGGTCTTCAGTGGCAGCTTTAAAAATTGTGGGCTTTAAGTCTTTCAATTGTGCTGCAATATGAGCGTCAAGATTTGATAGTGTATGCTGCTCCAAATGGCAATCATCAAATGGCCATATTGGGGCCCAGCACCAGCGGGCACAAACTCCTGAGATAGCATCATTCTGCAGTCCCACAACGCCACCGGTCTGCTCGGCTAATCGGCCGAATTGAGTGACGGGTAGGCTGTGAAGGGCTGCAAGCAACTCTCCTAAATTCTTAGCAGTTGTTTTTGATAGTTGACTCTTCTTGATGGCTTGTCCTTCAATAGCTTTGGTGACAGCCCAAGGCTCTTGTATGTGTGTTAACTGATTTGGACGTGCTGCACTATTTAATATCGGGCTGGGAACAGGGCAGTCTTTTGCTTCTAACAATCGCAAAACTGTGAATTCAGACTGATACGTGATTGGGCGAGGCGTTCCTGCAGGAATAATGCGAACAACCACGGCATTTGGCCCAGTATCAACGCGCCATGCAGCACTTGTGGCTCCCTGGCCGAGTGGAATAATCTTGCTGGGTGATTCACCGGTCGCAAATTTAGTAATTTCGGCAATTTTACCTGTCCACAGGATTTCACTCATGGGTAGTGTCTTCTGGCTTCGATAAAAAGGCTCAAAGTAGCTTAAGAGAGGGAAAAAATGAACCCGAACTGACCCACTGGCTACTGACTAGCGCAGCGGACCACCAACCGTTCACCGTCTATCCCAGCACCTGCAATTTCTCTACTGCCGCGTGCAGCACCTCATCCCGCTTGCAAAAGGCAAATCGAGCCATGTTTTCACCTTCAGACTTGTTCTTGTAGAAGGCACTCGGCGGAATAGCCGCTACACCAACTTTTTCTGGCAAGTATTTGCAGAACTCAACATCATTGCCTAGGCCAAGTTCAGATATGTCGACCATGACAAAGTAGGAGCCATATGGTGTGATTGCGGGCAGCCCAATCTCTTTGAATCCGTTCAGCAAAATATCTCGTTTACGCTCGTACATCGTTGAAACATCGTCATAGTAGCCGGTTTCTTCGGCCGCAATCAGCGCTTCGGCCGATGCTTCTTGGAACGGATTGATGCCGCTGAACGTGGCCCACTGATAGATGCGGGTAATCGCCATTGTCAATTCAGGTGAGGCCACTGTCCAGCCGGTTTTCCAACCGGTCACGCTAAAGGTTTTTCCCAGACTTGAAATTTGAACGGTACGTTCGGCCATCCCGTCAAGCGTTGCCATAGCGATGTGCTCAGCACCGCCATAAATGATGTGCTCATAGGCCCCGTCTACGGCCGCAACCACATCATATTTTTGGCACAGATTGGCAATCAACTGCATTTCGTCCATTGAAAAGACTTTGCCGGTCGGGTTATGCGGAGTATTGATCATGATCAGCTTCGTTTTGTCGCTGAATAACGCCTCAATCTCATCAGGGTCGATGGCCCAGTCTGGGGCCTTGAGCGTGTAGTATTTTGGAACGCCACCTGCAAACTCAATAGAGGGAATGTAGCTGTCGTAATAAGGCTCAAACACGATGACTTCATCACCGGGGTCTACCAATCCCAAAATGGTTGAGAAAATCGCCTCTGTAGCACCCACCATCACGGCCACTTCTGTATTTGGATCAACACTGCGGCCTTCATATTTCTGCACTTTGTCTGCAATCGCTTGGCGAAGTTTCGGCCGGCCGGGGAGCGGCGCGTACTGGTTTAGATCTGTCTGAATGGCATTGATTGCAGCATTTTTGATGAAATCCGGGGCCGGGAAATCAGGGAAGCCTTGCCCCAAATTGATGGCGTTGTGGTGTTGCGCAAGCGCAGTAATTTCAGAGAAGATAGTTGTGCCAAAGTTGCGCACCCGATTTGCAGCGTAGTGATAGTTCATGCGTAAATTTTACAGCTTGATCGCAGGCTGGCCCAACTTGTAAGGACGGCCGATATAGCTCTATTACTCTGTATGCTGCGTCATTTTTTCGAGAATCTGATCCAACTGCCGTTCAACATACTGGGAATCCTGCTCCCATCGCTCTGGGTTTAACCGAATATACTCTCGAATGCGATTATGCTCTGCTTCATCACGAATGTTGTGATTTTTTGAATAACAATCTCTAAAAGTTGCTTGAACGATTCATTGTTAAAGTACCAATTCCTTTGATAGGTACAAACAGTGACAAAGTAATATGCAGATTGTCTATAGTCATACCCATTTAAGCGTATATTTTTTCGGCGCGGGGACTTTCTCATACCCAAATTGTGGATGAAAATCACAAATCTAGCGAAATCAACTTCTAGGGGCGGACGCCGTCGGAGCACAAATGGATCGGAGAAGACAAGGCCCACACCGACGGCGTCCGCCCCTACGTTTAGTTATTTAAAATTACTTTGGGCAAGTAAGTAGAAAATATCTGATCCACCACGGCAAGGTTGATGCTGAACTGTTGGGGATACCCCTCAATTGCAGGGTTCGTAGCCACATTAATTTGGCTTAAATAAGTGCCGGTTAGCAATTCGCTAGCAGATATATCAAACATTACCTCAACAGATTGGGTGGGTGAAACAACCGAAGATATTTCTCCCGTCACCGTTGGTGTAATGCTTTGCGTATCAATGATTGAGATTGTGTAGGTAAACGGTGCATCGCCCGTGTTAGAGATGGTAAGCCTCGCTGTCATCGTGTACGGCTGTTGATCGGCCGTAGTCATGGCGGACCACTGGCCCGATTGAGTCACTACTGGCATAG
>JBCCSO010000587.1:0-3762 GCA_039199965.1 Chloroflexota bacterium
CCCGAATACGGATGTCTAGATCGCCTTCAACCCACAGTTCTGCGTTACCAGAGCCGCTAATGTTTACTTCGGCCGTTTGGCTAGCTAAATCCTCCGCTTCATAGTTGCCCGAGCCACCAATCTGAATCTGCTGTGAATCAACATTTCCAGCCAGAACAATCTTTCCAGAACCTCCTAAGCGTGCGTTTACAGAATCAGCTTCAAGTTCAGCAATCGTCACGTCCCCTGAGCCGCCAATGTTAATGTCAAGCTGGCCTGATGCCATTTCGCTGACATCTAGATCACCCGAACCATCCATATCAATCGAAAATTGGTCAAGATTAAAGGGGCCCATCTCTGCATCACTCGATCCTGAAACATCGATAGATTCTAAATCAGGCACCGTTAGCAAAAATCGCAGCTCTGCATTGGTTGTCTGGATCATCTCAAAGCCATCCCCTACAGACAGTCGCAGGATGTTCCCACGGACGGCCGCGTTGACATGGGGCATGAGCTGATCGTCAGCTTCAATAATGAGTTCTGTCGTTTCCCCTTGGGTCAAGACTAGATCGCCAAAACCGGCTAGATCGACTGAGTCAAAGTCAGATAGCTCTGGGGTTTCACGAATGATGTTGCCTGATCCGGTAATACGCAGGGTGTTACAGCCGATGCCTACAGCACCGACCAACGCTATGCCTAACATGATGATTAATTTTTTGAGTGTCATCCTTTAATTTTCCTTGTTGACTGTGAACGAGTGACTGAATGTGCTGTGCTGCCCTAAATAGTTAGACCGAAGAAGAAAGAATAAGTTTCACTAGTTTGCAAATATGGTCTCCCCCTCCAAAGACTACCCCTAGGGGGGGTGGAATGGAGGGAGAGAAATTTTACGATGTTGTCATCAATGGTTTTCATCAAACCTTTAAGGAGATAATTTCATGTGGCTACTCGTAACATACATCACAATTTGGACCGTTTCACCCGGACCCGTATGCATTAAAACCATCCAAGAGACACGGAATCAAGGGTTAAGAGCTGGCATCAGCATTGCGACCGGTGCCTCTATCACCGCTATTCTGATGGTGACGGCCGGACTGATCATCCATAGCCTAGGTTTTTCAACCGTTCTTGATTCAACGGGTGTTTTCATGATTGAGCAAGTTGGTGGGATCGCCATTATTTTGATGGGCGTATACGCCGCGTTCAAATGTTTTGCTGCTCATTCAATTGAGTCTGATCAGTTAGCAGATGAATCAAATGCAAAAGCCGGTTTGATTCAGGGGATGGGCGTGATGGCAACCGGAATTCCACAAGCACTCCTCTGCTACATCGTCATTGTGCCACAGACTGTTGAGTTAAGCGCTGTACCTACAACAATGGTCTGGCTGGGTTCTTTAAACGTCGCCATGGTTTTTGGCTTCTACTCTTTAGTGGCCATTATCACTAGCTGCTCGCAGCGGATGGTGCAGAACAACCGCTTTAAACCGGTATTTGACTTTTCTTTAGCCGCCATGCTGATCGGCATGGGTGTCAACATCCTTTTCTAGAATCTTGCAAGCTTTAAAGGAAATATTGAAATGAAAGCACAAGGCATCATCTCCCTCATCGGTTACTCCATTGCCATCGGTACGCTAGGCTTTTTTACCCGCATGGTAGACGGAATTGACCTCATGACCATTGTCTTCTTCCGTACGCTGTTGGCCGCTCTGTTTATTCTGGGATTTGTGCTCATGACAAAAAAAGCGGCCGATTTGATTCCGAACAACCCCATCCTCCTGCTGTTTAACGCATTTTGTCAGGGGGGCATGATGGTCACATTTATCGGGGCTGTCCTTTACACGAGCATCACCAACACGTACTTTTTTAATCACACCGCACCGATTTTTGCCATCCTTTTTTCTTGGCTCTTTTTAAAAGAAAATATTCACAAATCAACGGTGATCAGTATCATCATTTCGTTTGTTGGGATGATGTTGATCATTGATTTTAATAGCTTTAGCTTGCGCAGTGACACTGTGTTTGGGGATTTGCTGGCGTTGGCGTCAGGCATTCTTTTTGCTGGATCGATGGTTTCTTCAAAGGTGCTGACCCGCACCAATTCAAGTGTGACGATAACCTTTTGGCAGATGGCGCTGACGGCCGCTGCCCTCATCCCATTTATCCAAATGCCAAGCGCTGTTGTGTTGCTTCCGGCCGCTTTGCCCCTGATTGGTATGGGCTGTATTGCAACTGGGCTAAGCTATGTTCTCTTTGTCTATGGGGTTGAGCACCTTGAGGCCCAAGTTGTGCTCATCATTCCAACGCTAGGCTTGCTCTTTCCAATGGTTGGGGCTTGGGTTTTGTACGCCGAAACGCTGTCAGCCTCAGGCATTGCTGGGTGTATGCTGATTGTGATCGGCGTGTTGACCTCACAGCTTGGCTTTGGGCGCTCAGCGGCCGTGCCTGACAACAAGCTGCAGCCTGCTTCAGTCGGTCAGTAACTTTCATCTTGGCGATCTGTGATATTGGATCATTTAGATCGCCCAATCTCCTTATTGATTAATCCAGCCAGTCTCGTAGCACGCTGGATTGATGTAACCCAAGAGGGAGTCTGCATTTTATTGAGCCAAAGAGGGAAAGCGACTAAATCAGCCAATGATTCCCACAGATACTCGCTAATCGATCAGGACGCAATTATCAAAGTCTGTGCATTCACAAACTAGACTTTCGATTAATACCTGCTTCTTCTGAACCAATTGATGGATAAGCTCATTTATTTGATTGATTTTAGCGGGGACTTGTGCTTTCCAAGCGCTGGTGGTTGCTGAAAAATGATCTTCATTAGCCGATAAGGTTTTGATCTCATCCAAAGACCAGCCTAATTTTTGCGCTGCGCGAATCACCTTTAACTGTTTGATTACATCTGGTTGATACTGTCTGCGGCCGTTTACCCTTGCGGCTATGGGAATAAGCCCGATCCTTTCATAGTATCGAATTGTTGAAGGTGCCACATTGGCCAACTCTCCCACACGTCCAATAGAAAATTTTTGGTCATTCATCATCTTATCCTGCGAATTTCAGGCTTGACTTAAAGCTGGGTTTAACTCGTAAACTTAGTTCAAACTGATCGTGACTTTAGCAAAGCAGATCAAAAATATTCAATAGCTCAAGGGTCAATAACGCCTAGCCTCCGTTGGCTTCGCGTTAAGTGCGTGGTACTCCGCCGTAAGTTGTTGATAAATCAAGATGTTTCATGGGGAGTGCCACGCACTTTTGAGGTAATGGGTTAAATAAACTTGAAGGATAAACGCTATGGAAGAGTCCAAAATAATTGCTTGAACACTGTCTGCAGACGATTTGGAAAATCGCTTAAACAATGAAATTCAGACGCTCGTTTCAACTGCAATCAAAATAGCTGATCTTGAAAATGGGTATGTGCTCCATTTCCCGGCCGGAGATGAAGAATTTTATCGCATCACAAACTTTATTCAGGCAGAGCGTCAATGCTGTTCGTTTCTAAAATTTGGCTTCACCGTTTTGCCAGAATTTGAGGGGATGACGCTCTCCTTAACGGGCCCCAGCGCTTCAAAAGAGATGATTGCGACCCTACTCAAAATTCCAGACAGTTAGGGTCGCTAAGTTTTTTGCAAGTGATGTAATTTCTGGAAATTACTCTATGGCAATCACATACTTGAGAATCTCAACCACCTGCTCTGGCGAGGTGGCCCAAGCCATCGCCTGTGCATCAACCTCTTTAAGCGGGTGGATGATGTCTTCCGCGTGCAGCGTGATGTACGGCGTGCC
>JBCCSO010000588.1:0-3752 GCA_039199965.1 Chloroflexota bacterium
TCATGCACTCGTCGCAACTGCTGCTTGCTCAGACGGCTGGCCCGCGGCCGATGCTTGCCCCGTCTGTTGGTGTGCTGGTCAAGCAAATAGATAGTGAGCGCAGTGGCTAAGCTTTCTACGTAGAGCGGTCCGGTTTGCCCTTTTTCATACAGCTCTGTGTGGAACAGTTGGGCCATCATTTGGGCCCGCTGATCGCGCAGTTGAAATGAGCCAATCGCCTCAATGGCGGCCGGATCAATGTCTGTTGCATTCAACGCCGTTTGGGCAAAAAAACTGTCCTCGATCAAAATGTGCAGGCAGTGCGGATTGCTTGATCCAAATTCCCAACTGTTGTCCATGCGGGCTGGCACGTAGGTGATGTCATTTAAAGCCATCACGCTCTCACCTTGTTGTTCACCGCAGCTGTGTTTCAAAATACCGGAAGGTGGCTTGTGGTGAAAGGCGATGATGTGGTGATTCATGGGGGGGAGTTTGAGGTTGCTGGCAGGCAAATTTCGATAATCCTCTAAACGGAGCGATGACCAACCGAAACTCGAGCTGGTGACAGTCGGTTCAAACGGTAACTGCTCTAGGCGGTCATGTGGGGTGATCGTTTTGTAACTCATCAGGAAAACCTATGTGGTATTTTGCCTGATTTTGGGAGAGAGACAAATGAAAAGAGGCGCCCCACTGGAACGCCTCTTCGTTTAATCAAAGTCTAAAAATTCTTCGACCAATTCTATCCCGCGATCGTTGCGGCGCGGCCGATCATCTCGGCGGCCGTTTCGACCACCCGGCCCATCGTCCGGGTCTTCTTGCACGGTCGTCACAACCGCTTCAGCATTTGTCGGTAGATTTTGTGCAGCCGTTGCAATTAAGCCGAACGTCATCACAATGCCCAAGGCAAGGGTTGCCACACCAATTTTAAGCTGCTCAAACATGATTAACCTCTGCCACTGGGGCTGATTGAATTGATTTCCACCAGCGCACAACCTGTCTGCGCTGTTTAACTACCCATCTGCGCACCACCGGAACTCTGATCACCAAAAGCAAGGTGTAGAACACAGCTAGTGGGATGCCTTGACCGAGGGCAAACAAGTGCAAGATGACAAATAGGGCCACGACATACGTCAGGTAGTGCAGCCGCTTCCAGTTTTTCCCAAGCTTTCGCATCGAGTAGCGATTGGATGTGAGGGCCAGCGGTGCCATAAGAGCAAGGCCAACAAAGCCGCTAAACAGCATGAACGATGACATCGTTGCGGCCGCCGTTGCGCCCACGGCAAAACCGAAAGCGGATGAGAACACAAAGTAGTGCATCACGGCGTACAAAAATGTGTATAAGCCCAGCGGCCGTTTGTAGTCTAGGGGCCAGCGCCAGCCGGTCAGAATATGCAGCGGCATACAGGCCAAAAGCAAGGTAAATGTCCATGTTGAGACATTGGCTAAGTTGGCTGAAAGGCCTAAAAAGGCTGCGCCAGGCAGCAGCCCGAATGTTGTACCGGCTGCGGCCAGCATCATGCCGATAAGGGGAAGAAGCGCCACAATGTGAAAAATGGTGCGCAGAATATCTTTTGTTTGGGGTTTTGTTTTTGGTTGATCCATAAAATAAGTCCTTGGCTCAAAAAACAATAAAGAAAAATAAGTGAGCCTTTATGGATCTGAATGTAGCTAACAGTTGTGAAGAAAACTTTAAGAGCTGCTTTAAATTGCCTTTACAACCTCTGGAATATGGAGCGCCTGATCAGCGTTTTGATAGTTTGTGATCATACTTGGTTGATTTGTAAAATGGTGCACATGTGACTGGCTATTAGCAAAATTCAAAATAATTTCTGCTTTTGTCAGCCAGAAATCAAGAGATGTTTTATTAGCCCTTAACCGATCATCAAAGTAGATGGTGGCTGCATGATCACGAAACAAAATCGCTTTAAAATTTTCCATGAAAACGATCTCGGCGAGATCATCATGTGCACTCAAAAATTGTAGAATCTGAGGAATCTCGTGGGGATTGGCAGAGATAAAAACTGACTCAGGCACCCATTTTGGGTACAAAGATCGATTAATCTTTGCGAACCCAGAATTGCTGTATCCTCCTTCTTTGGCGATGTTAAAAGTCGGAACAGACCTGTTATTTATCGCAAACACGATGCCCAAAAAGTTTCGATCATTAAAATAAAGTTTCTCTGTGTGGCTGACTTTTGTGTATTGACACATAAAATCAAACAGAAAAATTTTTTGAATGTTTGAGCCGAACCTTAACACGCTGGAAATCTGAAAATTTGTGGAACTGTACAGCATATCTTGGAAGCGTAGGTTGTACTCTAGGCGATTTCCACTCTGTTCGTACTGTCCCCCATTTTCCAAAGCCAAAAGATGTAAATCAATGGCTCGCTGGCTCATTTTCTCCCTATCACTAAAGGCCTTTAGGGCGCTTATAAACCCAAATGGTGCCCAAAAAATCAACAACAAAATGACTGACACTAGTCCTGCAAGTAGTTCAAAGAGAATCTTTGCTAACATACATCACCTCAAAATGTTTATTTATTTGAAAACCATGTACGCAGAAGCAGATTGTCTGTTGCAGCTCAGGCGAGAGCCTGACTATAGTGCCGGCCGATCATCGTCGTCACGGCCGCGAAAAACGAGCCGAATGTGGGTGCCCGGAAATGGGAAAAACTCGCGCAGCTGATTCTCTAAATACCGCTGATAGCTGAAATGAAGCCAGTCTGGTTTGTTAACAAAAAAGACAAAAGTAGGCGGTGCCACACCTGCTTGGGTCATGTAGAAAAACTTCATTCGTTTGCCCCCTCTCCCCGGAGGTGGGTGCTGCGCCAAAGAGTTTTGCAAATAGCGGTTGAGTTCACCAGTCGGTATGCGGCGATAGCGCGCCTCGTTAACTTCGTTAACTGTCGGCAAAATATTGCCCACCCGCTGCCCGTTCTTGGCAGAGATGAAAATAATCGGGACGTAGGGCAGAAAGTTCAGCTCAAAGCGCAGCTTTTCTATATACTCCTGCATGGTATAGCTGTCTTTTTCAACCGCATCCCACTTGTTCACCAGCACGACCAAGCCCGCCTCTTCCTCTTTCATCATTCCAGCGATGTGCTGGTCTTGAGCCGTGATGCCCTCCGTAGCGTCAATCAGCAGCAGAGCCACATCCGCCCGCCGCAGCGCACTCATTGCCCGAATGACGCTGTATTTCTCAATACCTGGATCTATCTTGCCTCGGCGGCGAATACCGGCCGTATCAATCAGGGTAAAGTCCTGGCCGTGCCACTTGATTTTTGTGTCGATGGCGTCCCGCGTTGTGCCTGCTATGGGGCTAACGATGGTCCGTTCTTCCCCAATCAGTTTATTATAAAGGGTAGACTTGCCCGCATTCGGCCGACCCAAAAGCGCAATCTTGATCGAGTCATCATCATCTACTTCATCAAACTCAGGAAGCTCAGCCACCATCTCATCGAGCAGATCACCGGTCCCACGACCGTGTTCGGCCGATACCGGGTAAACTTCTCCAATGCCCAACTCGTAGAACTCGTACATCAGATCTCGCATGCTGTGCAGATCATCTAATTTATTGACGGCCACTAGCGTTGGTTTTTTGGTGGTGCGCAAAATGTTGGCCACCTCGCGGTCGGCCGCGGTCATTCCGGCCCGGCCATCTACAAGCTGAACAATCACATCCGCATCCTGAATAGCGATTTTGGCCTGATTCCGAATGCTTTCCAAAAAGCGGTCTGAGTCTTCTGACAAAGCCTCTGTATGCCAGCCCTCGA
>JBCCSO010000589.1:0-3742 GCA_039199965.1 Chloroflexota bacterium
ATAGCCTTTGCTGCCTTGGCGGTAATGAGCGGATATCAGGCGTTCTTGTCCATAACTGAGTACAGGTCGCAATCGCAGCAGAATTCATGAACCGATTTTCATCAGAATACGCCATCATATTCTTGGGCACAGTTTGGATTATTTTTGGAGTAGGGGTCTTAATTGCAATGTTTATGCAGCCTCAGCCGGTAACCATTACCTGGTCAACGGAAACTGAGTTTGAGACGGCCGGTTTCAACATCTATCGCAGTGAGTTTCAAGACGGCGAGTATGCTCAAATCAACCAGCAGCTTATCCCGGGTAAAGCGGAAGCAGCGGCCGGAGCCGTCTACAGTTGGCAAGACACCAACGCACAGCCCGGCATGACATACTACTACAAACTGGAAGATGTCGAGTACAACAACACGCGCACCCTGCATGAACCGTTTTCGCACCGAGCACGTTCATTTTCCACGATCAAAACAGCAATTTCAGCCTGCGGGTTTGTGCTGGGTGCTGTCTTGCTATGGTTCGGAATCGCCCAAACCAAACGGAAAAAACAGCCTAATCGTCAGCCAAACTCTCGACAGGTGGCAACATAAAGTGGCTTAGCGCTATCTTTTCAAATTACGATCTTACCCAAATCAAGCATGACCACCATTCATAAAGAAACTGTTTACAAGCAAAAAGAAGGGCTCGTCTGGCGCGAAGTAGACGATGGGCTGGTGATTGTCGCCCCCAATGCCGGTGAAGTGAAAGCCCTAAATCAGCTGGGAGGGCAGATTTGGCTGATGCTTGAGGGGAGACAAACAGTCGATGATATTCATCAAGCGATTGCGGCCGAATATCCGGACATTGACCCAGAGCAGCTTGAACAAGACGTCAATTTATTCATCCAAAGCTTACTAGAGAGGAACTTGCTTATTCAACAAAATGCCTAAGACATGGGGCTTTTGATTCTGTTCTGTGGTCCATCGCCTGTGGGATAAATCCCAACGGCTATTAACAACGGCCTTCGGCCTCAAAAACAAGACAAGCCGCTTACCGACTATAATTAGTAGGAAAGTTGGTCCACTTCATAAACCTCTCATAAACATCGCCACCCTTTAAACTAACATTCATACTTGTTCTCGGGCGAATAAGCTGTCCATAATTAGGCCGTTTTGAAAATACATTTAACAAGTAATTATTTTTTCAAAACGGCTGTGAGGAGATCTAAGACTTCCAAGCAGACGATTATTTTTTGCAGATCGCCTTACGCCTCCCTTGGCATAACAAGGTTCCCAAACTATGAAAACAAATAAGTCGTTTTTCTCAGTCAGAAATTATAGTGTGCAAAGCCTGCTCTGTTTCCTTTTGCTATCACTGAGCGCATCCACTCCTGCGCTGCTCCCACAGATAACAAGTGCGGAAGGCAACAATACGGCCGTCATGCTGCCAGAAGGTGAACAGGTCTTCAAAATTCTAGTCGATAAAAACGGTATTTATGATATTTCTGCGGCCGATCTGATCGCCAAGGGGATGAGCGCCAGCCTATCGCCCGACAACATCCAGCTTATGCATTACGGTGAAGCGGTTTCTTGGGAGCTAATCAGTGATCCCAGCGGAAACCCCAATTTATTTGATCAAAATGACAAAATCCGCTTCTACGGCTGGACCTTTGATGAGTCTAGATCTGAAAAAATGTACGTCAACGAAAACGTTTTTTGGGTTATTCCCGGCCGATCTGCGGCTAGCGTCGCTGATGCAGCCAGTGCCAGTGCAGGAACTGTGGTAACGGCCGTAGAGCACACCCAGCGCATTGAAGTTGACGATGCGTTCAGTTCAATGACCATGACAGAAACCGACTGGACCAGTCAGAATGCTGAGCCTGATCACTTCTTTTGGCTCCCGGTCAGACGCACCTCCACCCAAGATTCAAACACCGTCAATCTAGAGTTCGGCTTGACCCATCCATCCAGCGTTACTAGCAACGCCACAATCCAAGCCCATATCGCCGTCCCTCAGGATGCTCAGAATGTGCCGGGTAAAGCTGAAATGGCTGATCCCAATTCAGGTGTGGCCAGCGCCAATTACAGCCCGGGTGATGTGTTCACGCTCGAACGCTCAATCGCCAATAACCTGCTGGTAAACGGTCAGAATCCGCTCTCATTCAGAATCTCGCGCCTAAACGCAAATGATTCAGCCGGGCGCTTTTTCATAAATTTCTTAGACGTCACCTACCAAAAAGATTTAAGCGGGGATGATGATGCGCTTGAATTCAGCTACTCTGCCACGGGGAACCACACGTTTGAGGTAAACAATTTCACCGCATCAGCCGCCAGTGATTTTGTGGTTTATGACATCTCCAACCGAAAAGCGCCTGAGAAACTAAGCGCCAGTGCGGCCGGTGGCAGCGCATATCGCTTCAACGCCACACTAGACGGCAAAGCTGATTACTTTGTTGCCTCAGAAAACGGCGTCATATACGTCTCAAGCAGCAACATTGAGGCATACACACCACCTGCTCTTTCCCCCCAGAACGGCGGGGCAGACTGGCTAGCCATCGGACCACAGATGTTTGTTGACATCAACGGCACAACCAATGACCTGACCGGCTTGAGCCAGCACCGTGCCACCTACGGCCACCTAACCACCCACGTGGTAGCTTTTGAAGATGTGGTTAATCAATATGGATACGGCTTTGCGTCATCGCACGGGCTCATTCGCTTTCTACAGCATGCGCATACCAACTGGGATCTGCGCTATGCGGTGCTAGGCGGCGATGGGCACTACAATCCGCGCAAACTGGCCTGTGGCTCATGCACAGTGGGCAACGCCGACTTCAATACCGATGTCGATAGCCTGATTCCCATCCACTACTCCTACACCGATATCTATCAGGGGCTGATCCCGTCAGACTACTACTATTCGCTGCTGTCCGGTGATGATCTTGTTCCAGAGATCGCGGTCGGCCGACTTTCAGTAGAAACAACGGCTCAGTTGCAAGACGCCGTCAGCAAAATTATCACGTACGAAACCAATCTTTCGGCGGCCGATAGCTGGCAAGATGAGGTTCTCATCACCCACGACTGGCCAAAAGACGTGGCGGATAATGAGTTCCGGGTCAACAGCGAGCAAATGGAGGCTAAATTTGAACAGCACGGCTTCAACGTCAATGTGGCCGGGCTAGACTCGCAGCCCTCAGACAACGATCCGGCCGTGTCCAGCTTGCGCAGCACCCTCGCCCAAGAGACGGCCGATGGGGTATCGGTTGTGTCGTGGTGGGGTCACGGCTCTATTAACAACTGGGGAGACAGCAACGTCATTTCAGTAGACCAGCTCCTGAACAACCAGCTCCTGTCCAACATCGATAAGCCGTTTGTCAGCATTACGCACAACTGTCTGGATGGGAACTTTGCCTACCCCGGCTGGAACGGCCTAGGCGAAACCCTGCTGCGCATGGGAGAGGCGTCAACTGGTAACGCACTGTACCGCAACACCGGATCAGCCGCTCATTTCGGATCAACCGGCTTAGGTTTGCTGCAGCACCACAAACTGGTGTCAGATAGCCTGATGGAAGGCTTTTTGGAGAAAGGGCTCGTAACCATTGGGGACGGTGTGAACTATGCCAAAGTCAAATATCTAGCATATACCGAGGAAAATCTGACCGTCCCCACGGCAGAGCTGTTTAGCTACAATCTGCTCGGTGACCCGGCGATGGTCCTTTTCAAAGCTAACCAGAGCGGCATTTCTTCGTCAGTTTCAAAAACCAGCGTTGAAC
>JBCCSO010000590.1:0-3742 GCA_039199965.1 Chloroflexota bacterium
CATGATAAACACATCGATCGATTTTTCAGCCATTGCAGAAAAAATGCGGCAGGAAAACCTGCCTGAGGTAGCCATCAAAAACTTTGCCTTTTACTATGACAAACTGGTCACCGGCGAAACCGGCATGATCTCTGAAACTGAGATTGAGCCGGTAGACACGTTACCCGATGCGGACGCGTTATCGGCCAAATACGGTGAACTTGGGCAGCAAAACATCAGCAAAACGGTGGTCATCAAGCTCAACGGTGGCTTGGGCACCAGCATGGGGCTGTCCAAAGCCAAGTCGCTGCTGCCGGTGAAAGATGGCCTGTCTTTCCTCGACATCATTGCCAAGCAAGCGATGGCGCAAAACATGCCGGTGGTGCTCATGAACAGCTTTAGCACCCAGACCGATTCACTAGAAGTATTGGCAAAATACCCGGACTTAAACGGTGATCTGGATGCGGACTTTTTGCAGCACAAGGTGCCCAAAATTAGCCAAAATGACATGACCCCAGCCGCTTACGCCGACAATCCGGCCCTAGAATGGTGCCCGCCCGGCCACGGCGACATCTACGTGGCACTGATCACCAGCGGCATGTTGGACCAGCTGTTAGAAGCAGGCATCGAGTATGCGTTTGTTTCAAACTCTGACAATTTGGGGGCGGTGATTAACAATCACATTTTGGGGTATTTTGTTGATCACAACCTGCCGTTCATGATGGAAGTGGCGGACCGGACAGCGGCCGACCGCAAGGGTGGTCATTTGGCCCGCCGTGCGGCCGATGGTCAACTGATTCTGCGTGAGTCTGCCCAGTGTCCAGACGAAGACACCGACACCTTCCAAGACATTACGGTGCACAAATATTTCAACACCAACAACTTGTGGATTAACTTGGTGGCGCTCAAGCAAGCGATGGAAGACCGGAACAATGTGTTGGGCTTACCGATGATCCGGAACAGCAAAACGGTCAACCCGCGTGACAAAGGGTCTGAAAAGGTGTACCAGCTTGAAACAGCGATGGGTTCCGCCATTGCGGTTTTTGAAGGGGCCGGAGCGATGCGCGTGCCACGTACCCGTTTTGCGCCGGTGAAAACAACCAGCGACCTGCTGGCGGTCCGGTCTGACTGCTATATGCTGTCGGCCGACCACCGGATTGTGCCGAACCCAGCGCGTGAACTGGGGCAAGTTGTGGTTAAGCTGGATGGTGACCACTACAAGCTGATTGACCAGATGGAAGCGGCTTTCCCACAAGGGGCACCTTCTTTGATTAAGGCGGACACGTTTACGGTAAACGGTAAATTTGTCTTTGGGGCAAATGTAACGGTGGCAGGCAATGTAACGCTGACGAATGAAGGGAATGAGGTTGAAGCTGTAGCCGATGGTTCAGCTTTGAGCGGTTAATTTCTAAAACAATGGGGGAGCCTACTCAGCGCCTATTTCTACCAGATCAAAACAGTAAACACTTCCGGCCGCGTCACCCACAACTATTTTCCGGCCGTCTGGCGTGAGTGCCAGAGTCTGAAGCTGACCATCCAGACCTAGAGACAAAATTAGTTTACCCGTTATCAGGTTCCACACCTTCAATGTGCGGTCATCCGACGCCGACACCGCTCGCTTCCCATCCGGCGTGATCGCCACTGACATCACCCAATTTGTATGACCGGACAGCGTCCGCTCTTCTAAGCCAAACTCGTTTTGGCCCAGATTCCACACCTTCAACGTGCGGTCAGACGACGCCGACACCGCTCGCTTCCCATCCGGCGTGATCGCCACTGACCTCACAACTCGAGAATGACCTGACAGCGTCCGCTCTTCTTCTCCCGTTTTCAGGTTCCACACCTTCAACGTGCTGTCAGACGACGCCGACACCGCACGACTCCCATCCGGCGTGATCGCCACTGACCTCACAATTCGAGAATGACCTGACAGCATCCGCTCTTCTTCTCCCGTTTTCAGGTTCCACACCTTCAACGTGCTATCAGATGACGCCGAGACCGCACGACTCCCATCCGGCGTGATTGCTACCGAGTTAATGCCACCCGTGTGGCCTGCAAAGGTCTGGATCAAGGCGGCAGACTCATGGGTAGCACGCCAGCTAGGGCTTAGGTAATAGGAAAGCTTTTTAGTTTGATCGTTCGTTAGTTTGTTACTGAAGTGTTCTTTGGCTTTAGGCAACAGGTTTTTAAGACCCAAATCCCTAGTGCGGTAGAAAAGCTGTTGGGCAGACTGCAGTGGATTTTCTTTGGCATCCCAATCAGCCAAATTGTGTAGTTCCCGTTTTAAAATACGCAAAAGCGTTTGCATCCGCTGGTCAGCAGCGCGGCCTGTTTGTTCATTAGCCAGCAGGTCTAAACAAGCCAACAAATCATTCTGAATCGCATACACACCTCGTTCGGCCGCGTGCTGTTCCAGCAGTTCAAACTCCTCAAACTGGTCAATCAGGTTTTTGGCACATACTGCCCTAAACTGTTGCCTATTCTCTGCTTGGGTTTGGGCAAACTCACGCACGAGCGGATGTAGGCGTATATCAGTTTCCCAAATCGTGGCATCTTTCTCAGCCAGCTTCTCCATTAATGAGCTTTCTGTCAACTGGCGCAGCGCTTCAACAATTGTCACATCATCAAAAAAGTCTTCGGCCTCAATATTTAATCCAGCCATGGCCCCCAAACGGGTAATGGGCAGTTCCTCAGCCTCTTCAAACTGGGCAGCTACTTTCAACAAAGTTCGGGCTTCCTCGCTTTCTAAGCTATCCAACTGCTCTTGTAAAATCGCCTCAAGCCCCATTTGGTAAGTGGTTTCTACTGCCAGTTTTTTATTATCAATCGTTGCGAATGCTCCCCGTTTTTGAAGGGTGTCCCGGTAGGCGGCCAAGCTGGCACCGGCCCGTTTGCCTAACTGCGCCCCAGCTACTTCTAAAGCCAGCGGAAAGTAACCGACCATCTGGCAAATCTCTTTGGCAACTTCCCGTTCGGGGTGGTTTTCATCATTAAAAACAGGCTGGCGTGAATGGTGGTTGAGCAACAGCTTGAGCGCATCTTCTTCACCCAAAGTGTTAAGTGAAATCGGCCGGAACCTGTGCAAGCTTTGGCTGCGGGTGGTGATCAACACGGCGCAGGGCAATTTAGTGGGGACCATCTCTTGAGCCAGCGGCCGACTTAAGTTTTCAGGCTGTTCCGCATTGTCAAAGACGACTAAGCTGCTTGGGTTTTGCTTCAAATAATCGAAAATCTGATCAATCTGTTTGTCTTGGCTCCGGCCGCGCACGTCCGGCCGCAACTCTGAAGTTCTTTTCCCCAAATCAGGCAAGCGTCCTTGCCTCTGGCACAGGGAAACTAGGTCCAAAATAAATGGGGTTTTAGTTGGGTTCAGCTCATCCTTATCAATTTTCAGATCCGCAACCAGTTCATACAGCTCAGCTAAGCTAAAGTTGATTTTGAGAAAATCTTTTATCCCTTGGGCGTCATCTGGCATCAGTTGCGCCTGAGCCATATCAAGGGCTAAATCGCTGAAGGCTCTGCGCAGGTCACCGGCCGCATTGATCCAAAATATCCCGTCTGGGAACAGCTCTTTTTCTCTGGCCCGGTAGCAAAATTCCACAGCCAACTGAGTTTTCCCGATGCCCCCCATGCCGCTTAACCCGGCGTTGTTGATGCCCACTTGGCTGTTGGATTTGAGCGTTTCTTCGAGTTGGGTTAATTCGGCCTCTCGGCCGAAAAATTTATCAACTTTACGGGGGAATGGTACGGTAAAAAGCATGTA
>JBCCSO010000591.1:0-3742 GCA_039199965.1 Chloroflexota bacterium
ACATCGTGTGGATTGACAAGCCCCACGATCAGGCAAAACGGTTTGTCTCCGTCGTAATTGTTCAAAAAATGAACGGCGCTTTGCTGGAACTGCTCATCCTCATCCATCGGCTGACCGGCCGCCGTCCCGGTGCCATCGACAAACCGGCCGTCGTTGTTGGTGCTGCCACCGCCGTAGTCGCTCATCCCTATCGGGTCACCCATATCGGGCGGATTCCAGCCGTGAAAACCGTACCGTTCCGCGATGGCTTCTTTGTCAGCCTCCGACCAGTAGTGGCGTTTGCGCTCACCATCGTAACGAACCGGCCGCATCAGGTGGAATTTCCCTTTCAGCACAACATGGTAGCCAGCTTCGGCTAAAACGGTTGCGATATTTGGGAGGTCTGGGGACAGCTGCGGTCGGCTGCGCTGCCATTTAGAATCGGGATTATCGAAAAAGAGCAGGGTTTTGAGTCCGTGCTGAGCTGGATATAAACCCGTCATGAGGGTCGCACGACTGGGTGTACAAGTGGCTGTATTGCACTGTGCGTTGCGAAACATCAGCCCATTCTTCAAAAGGCGATTGCGCGCCTTTAGATTTTCCTCAGCCCAACCTTCCGGCCAGTGCATCACTTCCCGTTCTTGGTCGGTAATAATCAGAACGATATTCGGTTTCTTGGGTAAATTTTCTAGAGACATAGTTGTCTTTTCCTATTCCTAATTCCAAAAAGATTAGGACCATCTTTAAAAAACAGTCTAATTAGTTCAAAACGGTGTATGGGGCCTCGCTATCCCCACACCATAAACGGTCATAAGAATTACCAAATTCGTCGGTTAATACATGTTGCAGTCCGTCAAGATTGAGAACATAGACATCCTCACTGAACTGGCGCACTTCGTATCTGAATCCCTGAGGCATTTCCTCAAACAGGCTGTTTAAATCAAAAATGATCTCTTCATTTGTCAACAATTGATTTTCACTGCTCGTAAAGTATTTCATCGCATACTCGCACTCACCATCAGACATGACATAAACCGGGTTGCCCGCCTTGTACACCCAAAACGTATTAAAGACACGATCAACTTCGGTAATCTCATAAGAAGCATCATCGTAAAGTTGATCAAATATCGCTTGCCGTAGGTCGAGCGGCACATCACCTGAGTCATCCAGTTCAATGTCGAAACTATTGGCAATGCGTCGGGCGGGGCCTAACTCGACTGTTGCTGCTAGAAGCATCGTGATACCAGACCCTTCAGGGATCTCTCGAATTACAGGATCACCCTCCAGCATGGAGGCGCTATCTAGGATAAGGTTGAGGTTATCATCGACAGAAATGATATGATCGATAGGTTGCCAACGTGGCCCATCAACGAAGTAAGAGCGAGTGTCAACAGTTGCCAACCAGTCGTCCGGGCAATCATGGCCTTGAGCCGCATTATTCCAAACATTTATGACGAGTTGATCCTCTTCGATGGCTACATCAAACAGTTCACAATTTCGATTCCCTCGATTAAGCTCAAGACCGGCCGGGATTTTCTCAGCGAGCTCTGCAATCACTTCGGGGCCCTCGTCTACTCTATTGGTACAACCCAACAGTAGAAAAATCATCGTCGCTACACATATATATTTCTTCATTTTTTCCTATCCTTGACAGCCTATTTTCTTCTTCAGCTCTATTTTCATTTTGTGAAAACATGAACAGTGGGTGCGGATCTCAGCTTACCTCGATTCAACTGCGTAGAAGAGGTAAGCTGATTTGCAACCGGCTGTCCCGCTTATGATCCGGGTTCTGTGACTTTTTGATACGCATTCAAAAATTCATCATTGAGGACAAAGGCCAATCCATCTGCGACCATTTGGGAACCTTCGCTCAAAACCCTTGCTTGGTAGCGCCATCCTTCTGGCAGACTCAGACGATCCCCTAACATTTCTAAGTCATCAATCGTCAAAGTTGGGTCAACCTGGTGTGTGTACGACTGCATCCGATAGACATCACCTTCTGGTGAAATCAGCTCATAAACCATATCCCCAGCATAGAAGATAAAAGTCGTAGTCCTCTGCACTTCGTTTGCTTCATAAAACGTTTCCCCCACCATTCCTCCGGACAATTGGGTTTCTATCATGGCCACCTGTCTCATTTCAATACCGCCAAAATCAGAAACGTGGCCCTCGATCATCGCATCGCCTGCGACAACCTCATTGACTAACCAAAACCGTGGCCCATTGGCTATGACCTGTACAGCGTCAAATGCGTCAGCCATATCTTCCTCATCTAGTTCTCCCCATGCTTCATCAGGACAGTCATTGAGCCCGATTGTGTTATAGACTTCAAGGTTGAAAGTCGTTCCGCTTCGAAAAACAGGGATGATTTCGCAATAGCGGAAGTTGCGCATATCTTCTGGTGCTTGCAGGAATTGGGTTTGCTCAACGGCCGGGATCGCTGCTGTTTGGTCTGCGTTTCCACAAGCTGAGAGCATCATCAGTAGAAACACTGTGACAATACAGGTGGTAATCGTTTTCATTTGTTCTTTCATCATTTACTCCTAAGATTTTCGCCTTTTTCTTTTTATCCGTTGACCTTCACGATCATTTTGCTACAAAGCCAAAAGTTAAAAACCTTTCCTTTTTTGAATTTTTTCGGTACACTTGTTTCGAATTAGGAGCAATACTAAACAGACTTGAAGGGGGTTGCAACTGTTTTCAGAGAAGTGGAACAAAGGTGGCAAAAATGTACCGAATCACAAACGATCAACGCACAAAACGCTCAGGGCAACTTATTTATGACGCTTTGGCTGAGCTCATTTATGAAAAACCTTTCAGCAAAATTAGCGTCTCCAATATCGTTGAAAAAGCGCAAGTCGGCCGCACGACGTTCTATCGGTGCTTTGACAGCATCGAAGATATTTTGCGTATGCGCTGCGATCAGGTGTTTGATGAGCTATTGGCCTATATTTTGAATTATCGCCGTGAAGCGGGTAAGTCGATTGACGTTGGCCCCCATCTCAAGCCACTGCTGCGCTACTTTTATTTAAACTCTGACATCATAGAGCTCTTGTTACGGGCCAACCGAATGGATATTTTGTTAGACTCTTTTCGCGAACGCTCAAAACCTCTAACGGCTATGGCTGCTCAGCAATTGCAGTTAGAGGAAAATTATGCGGCTTATGGTGTTGAAATGCGGCTTGGTGTTTTAGTTGCGATCCTGTCCAATTGGGTCAAAACCGGTAAACGAGAGGCTCCCGATGAACTAGCAGATAGGCTCAAAGGGATGATCAAAAAGATGATAACGGTTGATCAACTGCTGTAATTTAGTGCCGATTGTTTAATCCGTTGAAGCCATGTTGAGGAAGAACCTCCCCAACAGCACAAAAAAGACGGCCGTGACAATGACGTTGGTCAAGCCTGCTGCTCCACTCACTAATCCGGGGAGGTTTAAAAACCGGTTAAAGGGGAGAATCATCATAATTGGGATGAGCCATTTGACATTTTTCAACCGTTCTTCGTGGTTTAAAATTCCGAATAATCCCACAAAGAAAATGTTGAAGGTTACGACGTTGACAAAAACGTCTAGGTAATCCTGAACGGCAAAGATTCCGAATGCTGACGCTTCCAATGCAGCTATTCTGATTGGATCACTTTGTGCTAGAGCGGCCGCATACTCTTGCGCCATCGGGATAAGGGCGATGCCCATCAGTTGCGCCACGTTGATAATGGCAGCAGACAACAGCATGGATGACGCAGCAACGGCTGAGGAGATTGGGGT
>JBCCSO010000592.1:0-3735 GCA_039199965.1 Chloroflexota bacterium
AAAGGCTGAACCGGTTTGGGTGCAGGTTTAAGATTTCGAGCCCCCTTCACAACCCCCATGCGCTTCAGTTTTGCCTTGAAATCTGACATGATGGTAGCTTATCAGTTAATTGACAGCACAGCACCCTTTATGAATTTTATTCAGATGGAATGCATCCACGTGAAAGCCACAAAGTTCTTTGAACTAAATCCAGCGTCAACATAAGTTTCGCATTGGCCAACGGCAATTTTTCTTCAGACGAAATCAATTTACTTTTTACAGTTAGCCTAGCTCATGTCAGCTGCGTGCTGGGTCAAAATCACCTTCATCCGATTGTTTAGCTCAAGTAATTCCGTTTTTGTCTCTTGACTTAAACGCTTAAAGCGTTGCCGAATATCCGCATCCATATCAACCTGCACCTTTAGGAATAGGTCATTCCCGTCCTCCGTTAAGGACAGTTTGAACACACGTCGATCTGTTTGATTCGTTTTCCTTATAACCAGACCATCTTTTTCCAAGCTGAAAATCATTCTTGACAAGCTCGCTCGATCAACCAGCGTGAGGTCACTCAGTTGCCCCAATGTAATATCAGGCGTGAGGTAAAGGTGCCGCATAGTGTAATAACGCACCCTGCGCATATTGTGTTTAGACAGAACCTGTTTATTTATGCCCAAATAGATTAAATCTATGTCTAGCAAAAGATGGTGTAGTTGATGGTCAAGTGTGTCTTCCAATTATTTTCTCCTGAGCGAGTTCGGTTTTCATTGTAACTATCAATAATTGATCTATCAACAATTACGGTCCTTGGCCCCCGCTTTTCAGTTTTCCGTTATTGCATGGACTACAGCCGACAGGATTGATCCTGCGGCTACCAACAACTGCCTTTGGCCTGCTGCAGAACCATAACCCTTGACATTCTGATAAATTTAAATAATCTTGTTGATATATCAAATATCTATCTATCAACATTTTGGTGAACCGATGAAAGAACCAACTCCATATGAAAGATACAGCTACAATGCATTAGGCACTTTGCGACTGCATGATGTGCGCTATGATCCCAACGATATTGCACACTGCAATCCGTTACCAGACGGCCGGGTGCAAATCAGAATACAAACTGAACATGCCATCATTGAGGGGCGCTTTATTTACAACGATGGGTCCGTCACAACGCTTGATTTGGTTCATTTGCATGATTGCTCTCGCTGGCGTTACTGGGAAGCTGTGTTTGAGCCAAATGATGCAAATTTAGGCTACTGCTTTCACTTTATGACCGATAGCGGCCGTCCTTACTATTACGGCGGCCGGGGGATGACGCACGTGGTCGAGACGCGGTTTGGGCTAGATTTAAACGCACAGCGGCCGGTGGTGACTCCAGCTTGGGCCCAGCACAGTCCCATCTATCAAATTTTTCCCGAACGTTTTCACAACGGGAATCCCAATTTACCGCTCAACCCAGAACGCACCCATGCATGGGGAAGCCCACCGGAAAGCACGATGTTCATGGGTGGCGACTTAGTAGGCATCACCCAAAAAATTGATCACATCAAAAAGTTAGGGATGAAAACAATTTACCTCAACCCTATTTTTCAGTCGGTCTCAAACCATAAATATGACACCACAGATTTTTATAACGTTGACAAAGCATTTGGTGGTAATCAGGCCCTGCGGGATTTAGTCACAGCCGCCCACGCGCGTGACATGAAAGTGGTGCTGGATGCATCGTTTAACCACGTTCACCCAACCTTTTTTGCATTTCAAGACATTGTCAAAAATGGTCCAAAATCAGACTATTGGGACTGGTTTACGATTTATGATTGGCCGATCACAATCGGATTTCGGCCGCACGCCATCCCGGAAAACTTGCGTGAGCATGAGGGGTATCAAAAATATGTCAACTATCTGCGCACGATCGAGCAATCGGCCGGAATTCCCATGGTAGAACTTGACGCAAGCGATGAGGGAGATTTGTTTGAACCCACCTACATGGCTTGGTATGACGTTATCAACATGCCAAAACTCAATCAGATGAATCCAGCTTGTCGCCATTATTTCTTGGATGTCGCGGTTCATTGGATCAAGGAGTTCGATATCGATGGCTGGCGCATGGATGTGGCCCAGTTTGTACCGGACGGCTTCTGGGCAGAGTTCTACGAGGTCTGTAAAGCGGCCAAACCAGACTGCTATCTGTTTGCCGAAATTTGGGGAGACACCAGTCACTGGCTGCAGGGGAACATGTTCGATGGCACCATGAACTACTTGTTTAGAGATATGACCCTAGACTACTTCGCCAGTCAATCACTGAGTTCGGCCGGTTTAAAAGATGCACTGCTCCGGCTTGATGCGAACTATGCACCGCAAATTACCGCCGTCAACCAAAACCTGCTATCAAGCCATGACGTCAACCGCTTTCTAAATATGACAGGCGAAGACAAAACGAAATTTGCTCTAGCAACCGTTTTTCAGATGGCGCTCCCTGGTGCTCCCGGCATTTACTACGGAGATGAAGTGGGTATGACCGGCGGGCACGATCCTGATAATCGGCGAGCGTTTATTTGGGATGAATCAACTTGGGACAAGCATCAGTTTGAGCTCACCCGCACCCTCATCCAGCTAAGAGAAAACTATCCGGCTCTTAAAAGCGGCCGGTTACGCTGGCTAGCGGCTGATGAGGATGCGTTTGCACTCGGTCGGGAGCTAAGTGGAAATCAAATTGTCATCGCGATCAATCGTGGTAAAACTAAGCAAACGCTCGCGGTTGAGGCAACAGGATCAGTGCCCCTTTTTGAGTTTGGTGGACCGGCCGAAATTGCGAGTAACACAATCACGTTGGCACCACAATCAGCCATCGTTTTAAGGCTAAATTTGTAGCGTTGCTGCGGGGTAGCAATGAGTTCCCTCCACTGCGCGACCTCGTACTATGAAAGTTACAAAAGCAGTTATTACAGCGGCCGGAAAATCGCAGCGCCACCTGCCCCTTCAGACCTTAATTGATCGGGATGGTGCCGAAAAATCTGTGCTTGAAATCTTAATTGGAGAGGCTGCACAAGCAGGGATCAATGATGTGGCGGTTGTTATTGATCCGGCCGATAAAGAAGCCTATCAGTCGGTAGCAAGCAACTCCACAACGCAGGTCACGTTTATTCCTCAAGAGGAACGACTTGGCTATGGCCACGCCATCTACTGCGCACGAGCGTTTACGGCCGGAGACCCGTTTTTACACTTGGTAGGGGACCATCTCTACGTCAGTAAACGTGAGCGAGGATGTGCCCAACATCTGGTGGCTGTTGCAGAGCAGGAGGAATGTTCGGTTTCGGCCGTACAGGCTACACGCGAAAGCCAACTGCCCCTCTACGGCACGGTTGGGGGAGCACGTCTGCCTAATCAGCCTGATTTATATAGGGTCTCTGATGTGCTTGAAAAACCTACACCGACTTTGGCTGAGCAGCATCTAATTGTCTCTGGGCTGCGGGCAGGCCATTACCTATGCTTTTTTGGCATGCATGTACTGACCCCGGCCGTGATGGAAATTCTTGACAAACAAGTCACCGCGGCCGGAGAATCTGGTGGCGTGACACTTTCGAGGGCATTGCAGGTACTAAGTAGCCAAGAAAAGTATTTAGCCCTACAAAAAGAGGATCAGCGGTATGATTTGGGAGTGAAATACGGACTACTCGAGGCTCAGTTAGCACTAGCACTGGCCGGTGATGATCGAGATGAGGTCTTAACAAAATTGGTTAACTTACTCGCAAA
>JBCCSO010000593.1:0-3734 GCA_039199965.1 Chloroflexota bacterium
GCAAATGCGTCGATACGGGCAAAGGTTGAAAAATTTCGTCTTCTTCAGAGGAAAGAGCAACCCTTGAGCCTGCGAAGGTGTTGGTTCAGCCCAAAAACTTAAACTTGGAGAAAAGGAATGCTAACAAAGGAAGGCAGTAGTCATTCTGGGAGACTGTTCACCCTGTTGATCGTTGGTTTAGTGAGCGCATTTTTGCTTTTGGCTATGGGCTCTATTGTTCGGGCCGAAACAGAATTGGCCACACTGGTTGTGGAAAAAAGTGTTACTGGAGATGCTTATCCCGGTGGTACGCTAAACTATCAAATTTCAATTGAAGCAACTGGAAGCGGCAATGCCAGCTTTACGCTAGAAGATACTCTTCCATCTGGTTTAACCTACGTGGCGAACTCGTTGACAAGCTCAAGAGCAAGTTTTGTGGTTTCAGAGACAAATGGAGTTATCACCTCTGCCAACGGCTTTGCTTTAAACGCAAACGAATCAGTTATTGTGTCTTTTAGCACAACGATTTCAGACAGCATCGCGTTTGGAACACAAATTACGAATACGGCCGTTGTATCAGACTCTACCAACTCCACAATGCTAACAGATGATGCTGGCGTAACAGTTGAAGAGCGCGTTGATCCGATTGATTTGTTTGTCGAGAAAACCGTGATCGGTGGCAACAGATTACCGGGTGGCACAATTGAGTATTCAATTCTTGTCACCAGCTCAGCAAGCGGGCCACGTATCTTTACATTAACAGATACGCTTCCTTCAGGCCTGACTTATGTTGATGGTTCACTAAGCGCACCGGATGGATTCTCTATCAGCGAGAGCGGCGGCGTTATTTCTTCTAGCCAATATGCATTAAACGGAGGAGATAGTCTTCAAGCCACATTTGAAGCCATGATTGAAGCTTCTGTCCCGGTCAGTACTGTAATTACAAATACCGTGCTCATGCAGGATTTTTCGAACTCATTACTGCTTTCAGATGTTGCAGCAACAATGGTAGTGACTAGACCCTCTACGTACTATGGCTATTTGCCGTTTATGTTCCAATCGATTGTTGGACCTACTATCAATGGTATTTCACCACCATCAGGTTCTAACAATTCTTGGACCGTTAGTTGGAGCGATCTTCACTCTGCAAACACTGACATTATCGGCTATGAGTTGCAAGAAGCCACGGACTTTAACTTTACACAAAATATTATCACCACCGATTTAGGTAATGTTGTAAGTACTGTCATAACAAAGCCCCTATCTAGTTCGACAACCTTTTACTATCGGGTTCGTGCGAAAACAAATGGCTCATTCATTATGCGTACCGATTGGTCTGGAGTTACCTCAGTTGAGAGCGTTTTCTTTTATGAAAACGACTTTTCGGACACCAGCAATCCAACCAATTGGAGGATAGTTCGCCAAGATACGGATACTGTAAGCCAAACCGTGCGCATTATCGATCCCGGATACCTAGACCTCCGCATGGAAAGTCGATATGACTACATGATCGCATCGGATCTGACCCAACTACCTAGCAAGCCCTACACGCTTGTCGCTCGTATGCGCCTTGAAGATGCAGACCCACGTCACTCTGGCGGAATCATCCTGGGTGGTGACTACGATGGTGTGTCTGATTGTCCGGTAGATAACTACTCTACTTGCTTCAATGTTTACTATCGCTTTATGTTTATTGCCGGTAACTTGAACAACCAAATGCAGGTTCAGATTAAGCGCATTGAAGAACATGATGTTGGCAGCGATGGAGACAACTCTGGTAGTGGTACAACATTAGGCTCTTATGACCTTACTTTGGGCGGTAGTCGTGAAGATTGGTACGAGTGGACAATCCAAGTCAAAGAAAACAATGACATGACACTGCTGATTAACGGTACTGAAATTGGGACTGTTAATGATGATCGAAACATTGATAAACCGGCCTTTGGATTCTGGTCTTCAACGTCTGATACATCTTTCAGTAACACTCAAATTGATTGGGTCAGGATTACGTCTGATTGATGTGGAATAAGTCTGACTAGCGTCAAATACATTTATCAGTCGCATGGCTGATGAACATATCTCATAATCAAGGCCCCTTGTCAAAATTGACAGGGGGTTTTTTCGTAAGAATTCCCCCTTGTTTCTCATCTTTTATTAAGCGAGATTACAGATTCATTTAAGATAGGTAAAATCTGGATATAATTCAAAAAATTCCCATCCCGCTCGTTTGGTAAACAAATATGAAAACTAAATTTTTTCGTCATTTCACTATTTTTGGCTTGGTCGTTTTCGGTATGTCACTCTTTTCAAGCGCGGCCGAAGCGCTGGCACCTTACTGCTTTCCCATGGAAGATGGTGAGCAGTACATCTGTAGCTTTGTGACTCACCAACCGCAGTTTACAAGACCTGAACCTGTTCGGGATGATTTCGTAATTACACAGACTTACGGCCGCTTAGCTGACTACGCTAACGTGCACGCGGCTCCCGGCCGCGATAGCGAAATTGTGCGCAACGTGGGGGATGGTTTTCTCTTTGTAACTACTCGTGGCATGTTCCAAGACTCAAACGGTGAGTGGTGGCACATGATCAACCTAGGCGAATATGTTCACAGAGATGATATCAAAATGACCGATCAATCCACGTTTCGTGGGGTAGAGGTGAACTACCAACCAACACGGCCGTTTGGATGGGTTGTTGTCCGGGACTTTATTCCATCGTTTGAGCCCGGAGGTGAGCCAGACGAGCGGCTGGCCAAGATGAAGCGCTATGACTTCTTCGAAGTCTATAACGCTGTTGAAGCGGACGATGGCTGGATTTGGTACGACATTGGGGATGGCCGCTGGATCAACCAGCAGTTTGTAAGCTTGGTCGATGTAGATCCCCGGCCGGAAGGCGTGGGTCCAAACGATCTGTGGACAGAGATTGATCTTTACGAGCAAACTTTGGCCGCATACGAAGGAGATCGTATGGTGTTCGCCACCTTGATCTCTAGTGGATTAAATCGTTGGCCAACCTACGAAGGTTTGTTCCAAGTGGACCCAGAAAACCGTTTCGTTGAGACTAAGATGGGCGGTGCTGAAGGGCGCGTGGACTACTATTTCGTAGAAGATGTTCCGCACACAATGTACTTTGATTTGCGCAACGAAATTGCTCTGCACGGTGCGTACTGGCATGATCGTTTCGGATACAAGCACAGCCACGGTTGTGTAAACATGCCGCCACAGGACAGCGAGTGGATTTACTACTGGTCGCAGGACAAAGCTGAAGAAGACTTCTGGGTTTGGGTACATGAATCGAACCCATCTCAGTACTTTGAGCGTTATGATCCAGAAGATCCGTTTGTAGGCGCGTAGCGCACCAGAAAGTTAAAACAAAAAGCTCTCGAAGTTTCGAGAGCTTTTTTTATGCCCGTACGATTTTAAAGACTAATACTTTCGCCATTTTTCATCATGCGCAACCCTTCGGCTTGCGTCCCAGACCGTTTGTGGGTGTTAAAAGACCAGTCAGGTTTTTAAAACCTGACTGGTCTTTAGTCTAAACAATAGGGTTTCTATTAACTAGGGGAAGCGATTTCGTAAAAGAGAAAGAATGACGCCTATGGCTACAAACAGCCCACCGAGTGCCACGAAAATAGCACTCAGCTCTCGTGCCTCCGTTTGCAGCACAATTCGGCTGGGCAAATCTTGGAAAATACGGATTAGCTGATTGGCATTTTCTGCTTTAAAGTATTCACCACCCGTCATATCAGCCATCGC
>JBCCSO010000594.1:0-3734 GCA_039199965.1 Chloroflexota bacterium
GAGAATGCTGACGTAGCCAAGGCGATATAAAACTTTTGATACTGGGGCTAGAATTGTGGGGACATGCTTGCCTACGATTTCATGCCCCAGCAGCCCTACGTTTCTCGTCCAGAAGCTGAGGAGTTTCTCGCCGCCCTTGACATAGCCCTAAAATCACCCACTGACAATCCTGTGGTGTTTCATGTTTGGGGCATTGGTGGGGTAGGTAAGTCTACGCTGCTAAAAAAGCTGGTTGAGGATCGTCCTAATTTTGCGATTCCCCTGAACAACAAAAACCTGATTGCATTTGGGCAAACCGAGGGGATCAATACGCCTGTTGCTTTGATGCGAAAGTTGCATGGGCTGTTGGAACCTCAGTTTCTCAATCCATCTTGGTTTGGGCGTGGCTTGCGCTCTAAACCAGATCCTTTCACAGAATGCTATACACAGTATTTTGACGCGATTCACCAGCTGCAGGACGAGGCACCCAATGGCAATATTGGCACAAGTGCAGAGCAAGTTGGCTTAGTCAAATCGTTACTTAAGGGCTTGGTTCAAGGTGGCGGAGCCTTGGCCACGATCAGCGGAAACCCAGTAGCTGGGGGTGTGCTAACTACTGCGAGTCAAGGGACTGACGCTGTCGTTGATAGCGTTAGTCTGGCTCTTTCTGAGAAAGACCGGATTCAAAGTCTTATTGCATCCCACAAAGCCACCCGCGCTAGACGAGATTTACAGGAGCTGTTGCTTGAGCCTTTACCCAAACTTACCCAGGCATTCGTCAAAAGCCTGAGTCAATGGTCTACCCAGAAACCTATCGTCTTGGTGCTCGATACCTATGAAAAAGCAGAACTAGTCACTATCGATACTTGGTTGTGGCGTACTTTGCTCAGCAATACCAATATTTGGCAGTATTCCATTCGGTTAGTGATTGCAGGGCGATACAACCTACTCAAGCGGCAAGACTGGGCGACCGTTCAACAGAACAACGAGATTATTAAGCTCTACGGGCCAGATACGTTTACTCAAACTCAGACAGAAGAATATCTAGCCAAAATTCACATCACTGACCCAGCAAAGGTAGATCGCATTGTTAGGGTAACTAAGGGATGGCCTTATTATCTAAACAAAATTCGCGAAAACCAAAAATCCATTGATCCAGAAGCTTTTACGCAGGATCTCGCTACCTTTTTAGTGAATCATCTGCCGTCTGCAGATCGAGCAACGGGAAAACGATTGGCCCAAATTGCAGCCTGCTGTCGTTGGTTTGACAATCGCCTGATTGAATTTTTGGTTCAGCAATTTAAACTTTTGCCGCCTTTACTCAGAGATGATGCTGCATCCGATCAATCGGCCTGTTTTACCTGGCTGAAAGAACAGACTTTTGTAGAACCTTCTCTAGGAGGAGGCTTTAGGCTAGATGATGTTGCTCGGGATGTGTTTTGGGCTTCCCTTTGGCAAGAAGACCGACCTACTTTTGAGCGAACCCATGATTTGTTAGCTCGATACTTCAAAGCGCAATCTGACCATCCGGAACTTGCTGGTATGCCAATATCTGAAAAGTACGAAAACGATGACTGGCGAGAGCATAGAGGTGAGTATCTCTATCACCTGTTGTTTACCCGACAAGCTAATTTGCAAACCGTATGGTTGAGTCATCTGCTAGAAGCGACTTATCTACGACAGCCTGAGTTAGTACAGGCGCCTTTGCAAACCATGACAGCGGAATATGAGCTGATTGAGTATCCATACTTAAGCTTTAAAGCTCGTAAATTTTTAGATGATATCTGGCCTGCGATTGAATACGGACAGGCGATTTTAGAAGAAAACTTTCTCAACTATCCCATTCGCTCTAAGAAATTTATTTTAGAAAGCTTGTGGTGTGATCAAACAGCCATTATTCAGGCTGTAGAAATCTGCCTGAATAACCCCACTCAATTTGAAGGACTGGCTCAATTTGCAGCGCTTCTGTATACATCTAAGCAGTGTACAGAAGCACAAAAACCACAATTTCTACAACAGGCAAAAGCTCAGGCTAAGCAGTTAGCAGTCGTTGAAACGTCTGAGTTCATGGCTGACCTATGGCTCTACAAGCTGGGCAATTCCTTTAACTACGCTGGCCTTTTAGAAGAGGCAGTTGCAGCCTATGATATGGCCTTAGCTATCAACCCTGAAAAATATGAAGCACTCAACAACAAAGGATGTGTACTTCATGGGTTAGGACGATATGAGGATGCGATCTCAATCTATAAGAAGGCCTTGAATATTAAACCACATGGCCATGATTCGCTCTATAATAAAGGCATTGCATTAGGGTATTTAGGGCGATATCAGGAAGCGATCGCAGCCTATGATGATGCCTTATTTATTAAACCAAATAACTATAAGTAGGCAGGGCTTGAAAAGCTCAGCTATGTGAAGTTGAATAAAGCAATCTACTTCAACCTATTAAGAGGGCTTTGGGATGGGTGCACGCTTACGAGTCTTTCTGAATGCTGCTGAAGATCGCACCTTATTTGAACTTCGGACAGCTACCACGGTTCCCCAACGAGTCAAAGACCGAGCAGAAGTGATTCGCCTAAGTCACCAGGGGATGTATGTCGAAAAAATAGCCACTTTTTTCGACTGGAATGTTCGAACCGTGCGTGAGACGCTTCGTCGCTGGCAACAGAGGGGATTGGGAGGACTGTGGGATGCCCCTCGACCGGGAGCCCAGAAACGTTGGCAAACAGAGGACATGGAATATCTCGAAACCTGTATCCGGCAAGAGCAACGCACCTACAATAGCCAACAGTTATCGCAGCAACTGGCGGATGAACGCAAGGTCAAGTTGAGTGCGGATCACTTGAGACGAGTGCTCCAAAAAAGGGGGTGATCTGGAAACGGACTCGTCATAGCCACCGAGGCAAGCAAGACCCGGTCGAAAAAGCCACCAAACTCGCTGACCTAGAGATGTTGCAATGCTCAGCAGCAGTCGGAGAAATCGACTTATTTTATCTCGATGAGTCTGGCTTTTGTCTGTGGATGCCGACTGAATATAGCTATTTCTTCAGAGGTGAGCAGAAGCGGCTTGAACAAACCCAACGCAGGGGCAGACGCATTAGCATTTTAGGCTTACTCCAACCGTTGGTGAGCTTTGTCTATGGCCTGGTGGTCGGCAGTTTCAACGCAGACCGCTATATCACCATGATGGATGAGCAAGCCCGTCAGGCGAAGCAGCAGCTTGATACAACCGGTCGGATTCGGGTGATTGTCCAAGATAATGGCCCGGTTCACACCAGCAAACAGGTGAAGGCGAAATGGGCTGAGTGGGAAGCTCAGGGCCTCTATTTCTTCTTTCTACCGAAATATTGTTCCGAGATGAACCCCATTGAAACCGAATGGCATCAGCTCAAAACACACGAATTGAGGGGGCAAATGTTTGAAGACGAACTCGACCTGGCTTATGCCGTTATGGATGGGGTCAATGCTAGAGCTAACAAAGGAGAGTATCAAGCCGAACGATTCAGATTTCCCTCTCAGTTAGCCTCTTCATGATGTGTTACATTCATGAGCTTTTCTACCCTTGGCTACTTACCTTCTAGCTTATTCCCCTGTCTATCTCTGCCTTTAAGCTTAACTTTTGAATTTCCTTGATGCATAGCAGACTCTAGCTGGCGAGCTGCAACTTCTTTTGAAAGGCCTTCTTTGCCATTCTGATGAATAATTGTTGTCGTATTTGCAAGAGCTTCTTCTTTTGCCCTTCTTGCCTGTTCAAA
>JBCCSO010000595.1:0-3726 GCA_039199965.1 Chloroflexota bacterium
CTGACGAAACGTGGGATCATTTGACAGGTCTGTCCGCAGGGCCAAATTGTTTAGGAAAAATCCGATTAAGTCTTCAGTCTCAACTTGGCTCCGATTCACCATAGGGGTGCCCACAACCACATCATCGGTGCCAGATTGCCGCTGTAGCAGTAACTTGAAGGCTGAAAGCAGCACCATAAACGGTGTTGCTCCTTCAGTTTTTGATAACGACTCAACTCTGGAAAATAGCGCGGCCGGAATTTCCCCCCAGATCGTATCACCAGCATAGTCAAGCTCGGGCGGCCGTTGGAAATCAGTTGGCAATTCAAGCAGTGCAGGGGCGTCCTTTAGCTGCTTTTTCCAATAGGCTAAGTCACGAGCCTGGTTTTCATTCTCTAACTGCTGGCGCTGCCAAGCTGCAAAATCAACATACTGAATCGGCAATTCTAGAAGCCCCGATCGGCCGTCATAGGCAGCGCACATTTCTCTGAGCAGAACGCCAACAGACCACGCATCGCTGATGATATGGTGGATCACGATCTGTAGAATATGCCGATCTGGACTCAGTTTAAATAAACAAACGCGCAGCAAAGGAGGAGAGCCAAGCTCAAGCGGGATAGCCTGCTGGGCCTTTATCTGTTTTTCAGCCTCTGCCATCTGAATCGTTGCATCAAAGCGGCTTAGATCAATTGATCGAAAATCGATCTCCTCAGCTTCGTTGATACTGATGCAGGGTTGACCGTCTACCACCTGAAAGGCACTTCTCAACACCTCGTGTCTAGCCGTAATCTGCGTTAAAGCGCCTTGTAGCAGACCCTCATCAAGCTCACCGTTGAGCATCCAAGTTGATGACATATTGTGGGCCGTCGTTCCCGGGTTGAGCTGTTCCAGATACCAAACCCCTTCTTGAGCATAAGAAAGAGGGAGCCACCCATCTCTTGATACTTTTTCAATCTGTCTTGTTTTTTGTGAGCGGCTCAAGATCTGAACAAGATCAGCTTTGTGGGTCTCTATCTGCGTTTGGAGATATTCAGGTGGCTCACCATCTCCAACTTTGTATTGGATCGTATCCCCATCTAGCCAGAGTTTGATGTCTTTATTTTTTAGATCTTTTAGCAGAGATATCAGTGTCATCGTTACATCCTCAGCTGCCACAAAGCGACGCGGTTCGCTGAAAACAACAGACCGCAACAAGCAGTTTATTGGGGGTAATGTGATGACAGGTTGGTTTGCAGCTCCCTTTAGGCCTTGTTACAACTTTTCCTGAACTTCCGCGTCTGTTTAGCGGGATGGCCTGAGCAGAAAAATAGTAGAAGTTAAATCTTAAGTAATTGCTTTCTTTGGTTCATGCACACATAAATTTTGAACCAATTTAAAATACAAAGAACGTTACTGCGGCACCAAAATAAGCTTACTGTTTAAATGTGGATTCGATCAAACCCACACCAAAACCAACGGCCGCACCCCACATCAGCCATGTCCCAAACTGGTGAGCAACCCACAAAATTTCTAGAGGTGTGTATTCGGCCCCGTGTGCATGCACGCCGGTTTTTAAAACCATCAGGCCCAGAATAAATGCCGGGGCGATGAGGCCCGCCATCCCGCCGGTCAGCGCCCAATAAACAACCCCGGCTGCTGGGCTAGGGAACCAATTCAAAACTATTTGTTTATACCGCTGATGCAGCACCCACACCCACACCCCGGTCAGCAAAATGCCGACACCCGTCACAAACCAAAAGATCCCTTCAAACGGCATCCAGACCATGATGACAAGAAAAGTGATGATCATGGGCCAAGCAAGATTGGTTGAATGGGACATATCGTTTACTCATCGTCAACCGGAATAATGCAGCGGAAACCGATTGTGTCAAAAGTCAAGGATTCAATCGCATTGGTGCGATGCTGTACTTCCAATGTTTCGGCCGAATCTACGTAGCTGCCCCCCTTCAGCGTGCGGAAAATAATCGGGTCCTCAGCTTCAGCTTCTTCTTCCACTAGCGTTACCGGCTCTTCAAGAGCACCAGCGTCGTTAGTATCGCCTGCTACGACTGCGCCACGATACTGCTCAAAGTTGACGCCGGAGTCAACGTCTAAAACCCATTCATAGACGTTGCCCGCCATATCAAACACGCTCTGTTCTGTCCGGCCGTTGAGCCGAGATCCAACGGGCAGCGGCCGTGATCCATCGGTTGTACACGCAGAGTAATGCGCTACATTACAGAGTTGTTCTTCATCAAAAATCTTTCCTTCCCACGGAAATTTAGCCACCTCATTATCTGGTCTCGAGCCAGCAGCGTACTCCCACTGCGCTTCAGACGGCAAATCACCACCCACCCACTGGCAATAGTTACGGGCCATCGTCCAATTGACCTGCACTACCGGGAAGCGACTGTTTGAGTTACTCAGTTCAGACACCAACACAGATGGATTAGGCGATGTACATGTTCCCGCCTCAACGCAGCGGTTGTACATCCTCATCGTGACTTCTGTTTGGTCGATCCAATAATCCCCCAAAGTGACAGGGATTGATGCGATGACGTTCCCGTTCCGATCTGTACGCCCCATATCAAAAGTGCCACCGGGAATGTAGCGCATGGTCATATTATCTCGCGGCCGCGGCCAAGCTCTCCCAGCAGTTGTAGCAGATGGAGGAGTCGCAACACCAGCCACAGGGGTTGACGTACTCGTTGGCAGTGGGGTTGCGGTAGCTGAAGGTGTTGGCGTCTCAGTCGGTGCTGGGGTTGAGGTTGGGGTTCCCGGCGTCTCGGTCGCGGTTGGCGTGGGGGTCGCCTCATCCGTCGACGTTAAAGTCGGCGTCGGGGTGTCTGCTTCTGTTGGTTCAGGCGTCACCGTTGGGGTAGGTGTAGAAGTAGGTGTATTGGTCGGCTCATCTGTGGGTGTAGCGGTGAACGTGGGCGTATTGCTGGGCGTTGGGGTCAGGGTTGGCGTCGCTGTGTTAGTCGGTGTCGCGGTCGGCGTTGGGGTTGAAGTTGGGATGGGGGTGTACGTTGCAAACGGCCATAGAATCGACCGGTCATCTCTGTCAATCACCCAAACCAAATAGATGGCTATCCCACCAATGAGCAGGAAAGCAAGCAGGGCCAAAATGCCAAAATTAACGCTGCAGCCCCCAGCTCCTCCAGAAATGGAAAAGCTGGCGGCTTCGCTATCAATGACCCGGCCTCTTTCATCATCGTCAGAGCTGGTTGAGCCAAACCGATCGGCCGGATTGTTTTCAGGGCTTATATATTGCGCGGGGGGTAGATCCAATACTTCAGTTAAATCAATATCCGGCCGGCGGTCTGTTAGCCAGAGGATCAAATCGTTTAACCGATTGCGCTGATCCAAATAATCGATCAAATCTCGAATTTTTTGGCTTTTGGTTCCCGCAAACTCATCTGTTGCAATATTGGGCAGCTCAAAACAAATGTCCTCAAATTCATCCGTGGACAATCGCTGGCGCAATATTTCAAACAGTTTGGCTTTATTCATCTACAGCTCGTTAAATTGAGAATTTTTAGTGGACTATCTCTTCTGGGATTTTTAGGATTCGTGGGATATGTGGTTTCTAAGTGAATAGATCCTATAAATCCTAAATAAATAGAAAGGTTGTTTAACTTTTAAGATAACGCATTTTGTGATGGCGCTGATTCAAAAACTGAGCAATAACCTCCCGCAAAACACAGCGGGAATGGTAGCCGGAAACACATAATTTACAACAACATTTTTAACAACCAGTTGTCATGC
>JBCCSO010000596.1:0-3714 GCA_039199965.1 Chloroflexota bacterium
AGTCTCCTGGTTCTAGCTGGACAGAAAATTCTTGCAGCTCGATATCTTTGAACATACCCAACACAAAACCAGGAATCTCTAGCGTCTTGATCTGATTTTGTTTTGCTCTGCAGAGCAGCGGCCAGTCATGCCCTGCGTTGGCCAACCGAATTTCTCCCGTCAGAGTATTAAGGCGACCGAAAATGGCGCTCAAAAAAAGTGGTGAGCGTATATCCTCAATAATGGCCCGATTGGCAAGCCGCAAAATGGTTGATGGACTATCTTCTTGGCGGGCAAGCGTGCGTAGCGTGGAGCGCATTGAGGCCATGAACAGGGCCGCTGGCACCCCTTTACCGGTTACATCTGCAACCATGAGCTCAATGTGGTTGGGGCTGGCTTCATCTAGAATGAAATCATAGATGTCTCCACCGACTTGGGTGGCTGTTTCATAAACGGCCGCAAATTCCCATCCCGGAATAGTAGGTACCGCTTTAGGCAAAAGGCCTAACTGAATCTCCCGGCCGATATTGAGCTCTTCAATCATCCGCTGGCGCGAAATCTCCTCCCGAATCAGGCGGCGGGTGCGAATCGACATGACGCGCATCACGTCTAGGCCAAACTGTGGATGCAGGCTGGCCAATTCTGCAAAACGCTTTTCATCAATACGGATTAGCTTGCAGCTAGTGCGTGTAACCGCCCCTGCACTGCGCGGTTGGGCATCGACCAGAGCCATTTCACCAAACACTGTGCCCGGTTTTAGCCTGTCTATTAAATGGTCATCTAGGTAAATGTTGACCTCACCCTCAAGCAGAATGTACATAGCATCACCCGGATCGCCCGCATTGAAGATGGTGCAGCCAGCCGGGTAATGCTCATGATGGTCATATAGTTGGCTTAGATCAAACTGCAACATTGTGGAGAGCCAAGCAGAAAGCTTTGAGGAATTAATTACGCTTCTTGAAAGCTGTTGATGGCTTGTACTTCCTCAAAGTAAACATCTAAAAACTGATCGAAACCGGTCATTTTAAGCGTTTTTAAAATTCTAGGCTGGGGGGTGAGCAACTTAAACTGCTGCTCCTTGACCATTGCGCTAGAGATTTGCCCGCGAATTTCATGGAGTGCATTCCAGCTTGACTGCTCTGGAGTTACTTGCTCACCGCGCATAATGATAGCCAAGTTATATAGCGAAACGAGCCCCGAGCTGGCCATAAACGAGAGATTACTTAGGTCAAGCAGTAAGTTCCGTTTGCCGTTTTCGTATAAAGACCGCGCTTTACTGATAACGTCTTGGTAGCAGGAAGCATCCAGCTCACCCGCAAGGCGCATAACCGTTACAGGCACTCCGGCCGGTACGTCATCGATTTTGATTTCAAGCATGATTGGATTCTCCAATTTTAAGCACAAGTTGATTTCTATCTTGTGCGGTTCGCTGATAAATTATTTCGTCCGTAAACTCCTTCAGCATGTGAACCCCTAGCCCACCCGGTTGCCTTTTGTTTAATGGAGCCTTGATATCTGGTTGCCCCAACACTGTAGGGTCAAATGGTGGGGCTTCATCAAATATCTCGACGGAAAATGTATGGCTATCGTATGCGACGACAATTTCCAACAAGCAAAGCTCACTGTTGAACCCATGGATAAATGAATTCGTTGTGGCTTCGTTTGCCGCCACGATCATATCGGCCGTAATTTCACGATCAACACCCAACAGGACGGCCGATGACTCAATAAACTGACGAATGTCTGCCAACTGATTGAGGCTGCTAATTGAGAAATATTGGCGAAATTGAGGCATAGATAACTATAAAAAATTTGTGATCGTGTGAAATACGCACGAATGCAATCTATTTGTCCTCTTATCTCTTTTGCCTCTCTGGAAAGATAGCTGAAAATCTAACCTGTAGGCTGGGTAATTGGTCACAGTTTAGCCATAGTCACCCGCGTATTTGCTGCTTGAGTGATTTTGCAATTGAAATAGAAATGTAGGCACCATTTTGTTTTTAAGGGCTGATTGCGGACAATTAGCGAATATCTTATTCGCAAAGATCAGCCATTTATTAAAAGTAAGTGACTATTCAGGCACCATCACGATAATGCCAACCGTGTGTGGCACTCCCCAGCACAACGGTACATATTAAGCTCTATCGTGGGGAGTGCTACGCACTGGGTTGCAATACCTGAACAGCTACAAAAGTAAAAGCTGACTAAAACCAATAGCGAACGAAACCTAAGACAACCAAGCTTATGAGAATTGTGCTCGATGCAATGGGCAGTGAAAATATGCCAGAGGCTGATGTAGCTGGTGCTGTGGAAGCCGCTCGTCTTTACACCAAAGATGAGATCATTCTGGTGGGGCAAGAACAGCTCATTAAGCCTGCACTGGACCAGCACAATACGGCCGGATTAAATTTGACGGTGCTCCATGCAGATGAAATCATTGAGATGAATGACAAACCCCGTGAGATTGTGCGCGGCAAGCCCAATTCATCGATGCATGTTGGGTTAAATCTGGTCAAAGATGGGGATGCTGACGCTTTCATTTCTATGGGAAACACAGGTTGTACGCTGGCAGTGTCTATGTTGGCGACGCTTAAACGCATTAAAGGGATTAAGCGACCTGCGATTGGAGCGGTTTTTCCTATTCCGACAAAACCTATCCTTCTAGACAACGGGGCTAACTCAGACTGCACGGCCGAATACCTGTACCAGTTTGCGATGATGGGCAGCATTTATGCCAGCAAGGTTAAGGGGATTGACCGGCCAACGGTGGGATTGGTGTCTAATGGAGAAGAAGACGGTAAGGGAAATGATCTTGTGCGTGAAGCTACCCAACTGCTGTCTGGAAGTCATTTAAACTATGTGGGTAATATTGAGCCCAAAGATTTTATGTCAGGCGATGTAGACGTTGCCGTGGCAGACGGATTTGTGGGGAACATTATGCTCAAAACGGCTGAAGCAACCGCCCGAACTTTGACCGGGCTTATTCGTACCGAAATACGTTCGACTGTGTTATCCACCTTAGGCGGTATACTTGCACGCCCGGCGTTGCGCCGTGTAGGTGCTATGCTTGACCCTGATGAAGTAGGTGGTGCTCCTCTTTTAGGGGTGAACGGCGTTGTTATGATTGGGCACGGCAGCTCTGGCAGCAAAGCGATACGGAATGCCATTGGACAAGCCCGACTGGCGGTTGAATATGGCTTGGTTGACGCGATTCGTGAAGGGATACAGACTGGTTAGGCGACTAAAAATAAATGTTTTAATAAACGCTTTGAAATCGCCTTACAGCCAACTGATAGATGGTTTCACTAGATCATCTTTGTGTCGGTTGGTCTTAGTAAACGCACCAATCAATTGCTGATTTGCGATTGCCGATTTACGATTAGCGTAAAGAGGTCTAAAAACGCGACCGTTTTGGAGTTCAAATCGTAGATCTTCTGAGGACGAATGGAGAAGAAATTTACCGATCACCGCGGTGACCCGCGTGTGGTCATTACCGGCATGGGAGCAATTACTCCTATCGGCAATACAGCAGAAGCGTCTTGGCAAAGCTTGATGCACGGCCGTTCGGGTATCAACCAAGTCACACATTTTGATACCTCAGATATCCCTTGCAAGATTGCTGGTGAAGTCAAAAACTTTGACCCATCAAAATATCTTTCCCGCAGAGAACGGCGGCGAATGGATCGACTTTCACAGCTTGTGATTGCGGCGGCTACCGAAGCGATGCAAGATGCC
>JBCCSO010000597.1:0-3710 GCA_039199965.1 Chloroflexota bacterium
ATCCTTCCAAACTTCAGTCATATTCCCCAATACTATCAGGCGCTCGACTGCTACTTGGTAGCCTCTAGGGAGGAAGGAGGCCCCAAAGCGGTACTCGAGGCGCAAGCGGCCGGAGTTCCGCTCATAACCACCCGTGTAGGTCTTGTTGCAGACGTCGTAACAGACATGGAAGACGGGATAGTAATCAATATCGGAGATGTAGACGCCATGAAATCAGCTATTTTAAGATTTGCAGAGGATCTAGAACTCACGAATAAGTTGATTGAAAATGGCCTCAAAAATGCTCAGAAGTACGCGTGGGAAGAAATCGCTTCAGCATATTATGATCAAGTGTATGCTCCCTTGTTAACAACCTGACAACCAGTGCTTAGCCAAACTTCTTTTGTCGGATGATAATTGCCAAATGGCGAAGCTTTAAATGTTTGTCCCAATTTGGAACCAGCCAATACTTGTTTAGTCAAACACTAGCCAAAATTTAGCTTGAATCCAACCAAGGACGTTCCTTAAACCAAATATCAGCCCATAAGCTTAAAATATACAGGTTCCAAATTCTGGCTTGGGTGTTTGCAGTCTTTCTCTCCGCAATTGAACGCCACTCTGGTGCCCAGTATCCTTCCTCCACCCAGTAGCTATTTTCGATAGCTGACAGCATTTGCTCCAAAGACAAGTCAAGCGGCAATTCTGTAAAACCCTCATCATCAGAGACGATATTTGATTTTGGAATATTCTTGCCTGTCCTGTTTAAATATTCTTGCAGGAAGTACTTTGGTACGTTTGACTCACTGCGATTCTCTAATAGTGCCAGGCCCCACTCAACCATTCTTCTGTCAGCAAATGGGAGCCTCAATTCGACAGAGTTAACAATTGCAGCTTGGCTCACCATTGGGAAAAAACAGTCTGCAAAATAACTCATCAGGTCAATCCGCTGAAGATTTCGCTGAGCGGGTAGCTTATCAACGTAATATCGCATCAGCGGCCGCTGCATAATTTCTGCATCAAACAGAATACGTGACGGGGCAATCAATTCGGCCGCTTCTGAAGGCAGAAATCTATTGTGGATACCCCACAGATGGGCAGCAATTGGTGAACTTTTGAGAAACCGATTTTCACCCAATAGCCCCCGCTGAAAACGACTGAGAAAATTACCAGAGCGAGTTCTATTATGATACCAGTGTGACCCATAAAACAGAGGGTCTGCCCCTTGATACGAGATCATGAGCTGGCCCATTCTGGCAGAATGGGCCCCTAACTCCATCATTCGAATAAGCTGGCTGTGTGCACAGGGCTCGTTGAACAAGCTTAGAGCATTTCTTAGATCAGCTTCAGTTCTCTGCGCAGAAATTGATTCTGAATTGTGAGGGAAATCAAGCTCTGCGGCTAGGGTTGAAGCAGAATTATCCCCCAACCCAGTTCCGTTTAATCCAGTAATAGTGAGCGTTTCCGGGGTTTGACCTAAATCGCTGAGAGCAAAAGCCAAGGCAGCGCCATCAATTCCGTCTGGCATCAAGAAATTTACTGGAACATCAGCCATAAGAGTCCGGTTCACAACCTCTGTGAGCACTTCGTTTAGCTGTTCTGGCCGGTTCCTTTTGAGTAAAATTCTGGGGGGTTCCCAATATCGACGCAAACGCAAGCCAGACTTGAGACTCCACCCTAACATTTGGCCGGGTTCAAGTTTGTAGATATTGCGCCAGATTGAATGAGGCGAAGGGATATAACCCAAGGTCATCATATAGGCAGCCGCCAGAGGATTTGGATCTGGAATTTCGGGCAAAACCCGCAGCAAAGGACCAATCTCTGATGAAACAAACAGCCCACCTTCATATTCAGTATAGTAGATTGGTTTAACACCCGTTCTATCACGAGAAACAATCAGTTGTTTAATTTTGTTGTCCCAAAGAACAAATGAGAAGGACCCTTCCAGATAGTCTAAGCAGGCCTCACTCCACATTTCGTAAGCATGGACAATAACTTCGCTGTCGTTAGCTGAAGCAAACCGATGACCTTTTAACTCAAGCCGTCTCCGCATCGAATTGTAGTTTGTGACAGCCCCGTCTGCTACAACCCAGATATTTCCATCTTCATTTTTTAGAGGGAGTCGGCCGCTTTGACTTAGATCTGTGGTAGCCATGCGAGTTGCGCCAAGCCAAACACGTTTGTCAGGCGACTGCCAAGCGCCTGCATCATCACGTCCACGATGTAGAATAAGTTTCAAGGCCTCCCGGAGTGGAAGTGAATCAAGTTCTGAGTAAACGGCTAAAAGACCGCTCAACGGATTAGATCCTCCATGCTTATAGAATTTACCTTATGGGTGTTTAACTTTCCCAGAACAAATCAAAGTTGGATTACTCTCAACAATTAACTTTGGCATAAGCGACTCAAAAATCGTACGCCGATTATTCCTGCACTGACTTTTGATTAACCTTACATTTTAGCTTTCCAGCATTTTTCAACTATATCTTCACTAGTAGCAATTTAGTCTTTTAACTTAAAACCATGAAGGAAAATCTTGGTTTTATCTAAAAACAAACTAAGGTCTAAATACTGTGGGATCAAGAATATGTCGATATTAGGAGATAAGCTTAACTACATAAACTAAATCTTCTTCTCGCTAATTTAAACCAACAAACTGCTGTAGGAATGCCCTCTGTTAGCAACGCGGCCTTGTTAGCTAACGCGGCCTTGTTAGCTAATGCGGCCTTGTGGACACCCACGAGGGATATCCCTACGATTCGCATCTTAGCTATTTGGCGAGAAGACCACTAAATCATAGTCATTAAAATCATTTGTCTGTGATTTTATAATCGGAACACTTGTATGCACTGAATAACTTCCCCAGTACTGCTTTGCACATTAACAGATTATCATCACATTATAAGCTGGTTTACTATTAATTTGGAACAAAAGTACCGTCAAAAATCGACAGAAAACAGACTACTTTTATCCTGGAGGCTTTAAGATTGAGATTAATTTCGTAAGTTTGCTGTGGATTGGAACATTGAATCTTACTATGACTCAAAAAGTAATGGTTATCGATGACGAAGTTGATTTAGTTCAGCTTTACAAGATAGTTCTCAAAATGGCAGGTTTTAAAGTGAGCGGATCGACATCCGGCCGGAAAGCACTAACAGAGATCGCGGATTACTTGCCTGATTTGGTTTTACTCGATGTCATGATGCCAGAAATTAATGGGATAGACGTCTGCCAAAAAATTCGGGATATGAATATCGAGAAGCAACCGGTTATCTTTATGTATTCAGCAAATGATAGTGTAGATAACCATGAACGCTGTTTAGAGGCTGGAGCGAACAAGTTGATCAGCAAGTCAGTCCCCATGGATGAAGTTACCAATCAAATTAAAGCTGCGCTTCCTGCTTAATTTCCTCGAGTAACCCTTCACAGCCAGATAAAACTAGCTGGTAAACATACTCAAAGTTGCCGTTGTAGTAGGGGTCAGGTACGTTTAGATCGGCCGGAGCAATACTTGATTCTGCAAAGCCCAACAGCTTAAAAAATTTAGGGTGGGATACACCAAGCCGCTGTATATTTTGCATATTGCTATCATCCATACCGATGATCCATGTCTTATCTTGGTGCATATCCGCTTTTGTAAGCTGCCGCGAGTAGCCTTCACATTGAATGCCGTGTTCTGTCAATACCTGCTGAGTGCCCCTGTGAGGTGAGTCTCCAACGTGATAACCCGCTGTCCC
>JBCCSO010000598.1:0-3706 GCA_039199965.1 Chloroflexota bacterium
ATAGTCTTCTTCTGCGTCACGATAAATGTTTTCAGCAAACTTCGGTAGCTGAGCCGCCCCTTCAAACATTGCGCTGCGCACCATAAACGGCGGATAAATTTCGGTATATCCGTGCTTATCAACGTGGAAGTCGAGCATGAACTGAATCACCGCCCGCTGCAGGCGCGCCCCTTTACCTTGCAAAACGTAAAAGCGGCTACCGCTTAGTTTTACACCGCGCTCAAAATCGATTAGTCCCAATTGAGGGCCAAGATCCCAGTGTGGAATTGGCTCAAAATCAAATTCTGGAACAGGCGCACCCTGAGGCTCGCCATTGACATTCTCTTCGTCGCTCATGGCTACAGGCACACTTTCATGGGGCATGTTCGGAATCATGAGCATCGCTTCACGCAGTTTGGCTTCGGCCGCGTTGAGCTGCTCCTCAAGCTTTGTAATTTCGTCTCCCAACTCACGTGGCTTGCTCTTGGCTGCTTCTGCTTCCTCTTTGGCGGCCGCAACTTGAGCCTGCAACTCCTTTATATCTTCCCCAGCCCCTTGAGCCTTTTTAAGTTGAGCTTCCATCTTCTTGAGGCCGCCCATTTTCTGCCCAATCGCCTTGCTGGCTACATTGACTTCTCGGCGCAGTTCTTCAACTTTACCAATAATCTCTCGCCTGATGACATCTTGTTCAAGAACCGTATCAATCGGGGCTTTTTCATCATTTAGTTTGACTAGTTGCTCTCGCACCCAGTCAGTTTTATTCCGGATTAAATTTATATCGATCATGTCGCTATACTAACGGCAAAATTCTTCGCTGCGCTCCAAATTCCGCTCTCCTGTGGATACCTTGTTTGGAAGTCAGAATTTATCTTCTAACTACCATCAGAAATAGAAAACGCCCCTTCGCTTCAGGGCAAAGGGGCGTCGCGGTACCACCTGAATTTCAAGCCAATCTGTGATTGGCCCATCTCTGGTTGACGTTAACGGGTCAAACCGGCCGACCTTGTGTGATTTTTTGTTGAATCACCTTATCGGTGGCAACTCAGAAGGAGATTTCGCTCAATTTTGTTTCTAGCTTTCACCGGCCGCTAGATCTCTGAGAACAAACTTTAAGCTACTTAGCTTCGTCATTGTTGTTGAACTATTTAGGTTGCGGAAATTATAGGGATTCCAGAGGAGAGAGTCAATATCTGAGGCTGTTACCCTTTAGACCATTGATTGACTCTACAACTTGATGCATTACAATGTGAAGCAAATAGTCTATTGTTAACCTGCTGTAAATATTGAAGAAGAAACATAATGAGGGTCTACAATAAGGAAGTCATCAAACCAAATATCCAAGATAATTACATTGCTTTACGCACATTAGCAGGGTTATTAGCATGCTTACTGCCTATTTTAGTTGCGGTGAGAGCTTATTGGTCACCGCAAGGTTTGGAACTTCAAAGCTCTATCAGTGCTTACTATCACACCGTATCTAGAGATATCTTCGTAGGCACCTTATGGATTTTAGGTACTCTATTAATCGTCTATCGTGGTTAATACGAACAGTTGAAATTTTGGGGCCGTGAACGGAGAATAAATGACAATGTGCTAAGTACCATTGCAGGTTTGTCAGTAATTTGTGTTTCTTTAGTTTCCTACCACGTCCAAGCCGAAAATAAATAATTGTTCATTGGATTTAATACCTTTGCCAATTTAGGAGTTGCTCAGGCGGTTAATACAGCCTAGAAGCCCTACTTTGGCAAATAGTTGGTCAATTAAAAATTGTTCAGGTGGTCTTGGGAGGTATTTTAATATCTCCAAGACATATCTTCGCCCACGAGAGACGGCTTTGAGATCAAGAATACTCAATCTTCTCTCAGCCGTACTCAAATCAGAAGCTAACGCATGAGAAACGTTTACCATGAACATAGAAAGATTGGCAGCGTTGGTCACTTGAGTTTCTTTAATATTCATAAAATCTTCGAGACCCTAAAATTGTTTGGCATCACGAAAGTTGAACTCAATTTGAAAGCGCAACGCATACATGTCAACTAACCGTTCAGTTTCAAGGGCAAGATCAGATGAAATGAAAATATAAGCGCATGACCGACTTTGTCAGTTTTATGGTTGATCCGAACGATGAAAGCTATATTCAATAGGTCTGGGAACCTTTTGCTTAAAGCATGGAACCCATAAATCCTAGTTTCGACCTGATCTTCCATAACGACTTTGACCAGATAACGAGAGTCGAGGTTTGAAAAGTCGATCCTTTCACCATACTTTTTAGGTCGCCCTCGTCGGTTTTGCTATCCAGCGTATGGGAAATATAGAGCGGCATCAGATCGCAGTTTAGAAACGAGTTGTAAACTAGACCGAATCGCCATTTGCAGGGCATTGTTGTTCCCAGACGCCCCATCGAGCAAAAGATATTTGACCAAAATATGGTGGCCAAGAATCGTTAAAACCGCTTGAGTATGGGTTTGAATAAGCTGTAAATGAGGTAGCAGTTCAATCTCACGATGGTTCTTGTTTTTACTGGCTTTTGGACGGCCTCGTTTTTTTAACCCTAGATTTCTTTTTAGTGATTGGTTTATCCTCCTTTTTAGGGCGAATTGTCTGCTTCAGCAAGATTGGAGATGATTCCCGTCGAGGAGACATTGATAGGGTAGAGCAAGAAGAACTCTAGACCCTTAACCGCCTTTTTCTGGATCGATGAAAAAAAGTAGTCGAGACCATGAGTTTCTTTCTCAGATTTAATCACCATCGTGTGATCTCCAGCCAGAGCAATTTCTTCGCCCGGAGAATAACGGTGGGTAAGAAAAAGATGAAAGTTTAAATGTGACCACAAAATGCTAGTGCGGAAAAAACGCTGAATCGTCCGGTAACTTCCACTAACTTCAGTCCATCTAGAGATACCCAAAATGGTCACCCGACCTGTCACAGAGAGCATCGCTTCGACGATAGTTGCGAGTTGTCGCCAAGTTGTTTTTGTATGAAAGTGGCTAATTGATTGTAAAAGATAGATAATTTCCATGAGCAATCTGTTTGTAGAAATTTCACTTTGCAGAGCGAAAATCTCTATTTTACGAATTGCTCTTTTTATTTAATTTTTGGCAAAGGTATTGTAAAAGAAGGAAATATTTTTTATGGGCTCAAATTACGATGAATTACTGAATCAGGTCAATGAGATTCACGATTTAGAAAAAGCGACTTGGCTTTTGGGCTGGGATAGAGAGGTGAACTTATCTCTCGCTGGTGCTGAGATTAGATCAAAACAGCTCGGAACCATTAACAAGTTGGTCCATCGAATGTCAACATCAGACGAGATGGGTGAATTGATTGAGAAAGCATCGGACGAGCTGATAGCAGAGGGGATGGCCGAAGACACAACTGAGATGTCCTTGGTCCGTTTGTTGGAGCGCAATTTTTCAGAAAACAAAAGCATTCCTGAAGATTATGTGCGCCGTGCGGCCGAAGCCCAAGGAAAAGGGATGCAAGCTTGGAAAGTAGCGCGGGCTGAGAGCGATTTTTCGAAATTTTCATCCTCATTGGCTACCACCATTGAGCTATGTCAAGAACTGGCTGAATACAAAGGATATAAAGATGAAAAATACGATGCACTACTGTCTCCTTACGAACGGGGGATGAAAACGGCTGATGTTCAGCGCGTATTTGATTCAGTGAAAGCAGCAACGGTCCCACTGATTGAAGCTATTTCCGAGAAACAACATCTTGTTGATGA
>JBCCSO010000599.1:0-3696 GCA_039199965.1 Chloroflexota bacterium
ATCATTGGCCGTGAATGCCCCATCCTTAAAAGCAGGGTCGCTAAACAGATTGGTAGTCGCCATCGGTACGACGATACCGGTGTCATCCAGCGCTTGCTTAAAGTCTTTGATGATCTGGTCTTTTTCGGCCGGGGTTGCATCAATCGGCACCAAGTCGTTGTCGTGGAAATTAACCCCATATGCCCCCACTTCTGCTAGCAGATGGACAATTTCATGCGGTTTCTTAACCGGCCGTGTCGGTTCGCCAAACGGGTCCCGGCCGATGTGGCCCACGGTCCACAGGCCAAAAGTAAATTTATGTTCAGGTAATGGAGCGTACATTTTTAGATTCCTCGTTTCGAAAATTTGATTGAGCTTCAAAATATTTGCCTTCCCAACCTCGCAGGCCAGCTACCAACCTTCACCTGCGAGGCTTTAGGGAAACCTTCAATTTGAAGTGTCACGCTTTCATTTTTGCACGATTCTAAATATTTTGCAAACGCTTGCAAAATTTGCGAATCATCCCCCTGATGCGGATTACTACAACAATTCTTATTTCTTATTCGAATTTTTGTGCTATGATTAGAAATAATATCGACTCAACCCAAATTAGAGGCAAAATGTCAGACTTCACATTTATAGACCTATTTGCAGGAATTGGCGGGTTTCATGTTGCCGCAGAAAATAATGGTGGCAAATGTGTATTTGCCAGCGAGATTGATACCCATGCAAAACAAGCATATTTTGTTAATTTTGGTTTAAGACCATTTGGCGATATATCCAAAATTTATGCAGACGAAGTCCCAGATCATGACCTACTGCTCGCAGGTTTTCCATGCCAGCCTTTCAGCATCATAGGCAAGCAAAAAGGGTTTGATGACATGCGTGGCACCCTTTTTTTTGAAATTGTTCGGATACTACAAGAAAAGCAGCCACCAGCCTTTGTTCTTGAAAATGTCAAACAACTGGCTAGCCATCACAAAGGCCATACGCTGAGTCGGATTCTTGAAGCGCTGCATGATCTTGGCTACAAAACCGATTGGAAAATATTGAATGCTTTAGACTTCGGACTTCCCCAAAAACGAGAGCGCACAATTATCGTAGGATTTTTAGATCATAGCATTGATTTTAAATGGCCCAATCCAGTTGAAAAACACACTCCCCTAGAGTTCATTTTGGAAGATAAGGTAGATCAAAAGCACTATGCAAGCCAGCACATTTTAGAAAAACGAAAAGCAAAACATACCAGCCCATATTCACCGGGCATTTGGCATGAGAATAAAAGTGGCAATGTAGCCAGTCATCCATATTCTTGTGCCTTAAGAGCAGGGGCTTCATACAATTATCTTTTAGTAGATGGTGAGCGCAGACTGACTCCTAGGGAGATGTTAAGACTTCAAGGCTTCCCAGACTCATTCAAAATTGTGTGCTCAGATACGCAAACTCGCAAACAGGCCGGTAACGCTGTGCCAGTTCCTATGATTGAAGCAGTAATTAAAGAGGTCATTTATGCGCAGACCCAAATTGAGAGATGGCAAGAATCGCAAACGTTCAGAGCTATACCCGCTGACTGAATTTCCTGAAAATGTCATATATTCAATTAGCCAGTGGCTAATTTATAGCTTTGCTACAGGTAAAAAAGATATCAGCGGTGAAGATTGGGGAGACATATTTGCGAAATCAATTGGTGGTCAACATTTATCCAGTCCTGTCGGTTTGGCTGATGTGGTTTTTGAAAAACAAGGCTGGTCGGTAAAAAGTGTTAAACACTCAAATCCTCACAAGGTTAAAACCATAAGAGTCATATCAGGTCGAAACTCACCAGATTTTTCATTTGGTATTAGTGACCCTAGAGCAAACATACAAGCAACAGGAGATGCAGTTCTTGGAATCTGGAACGAGCGGTTGAAAATAGCTTTCGACAATTTTGATTTCCTCAGAACATGTATCTTAGTCAGAAATTCAGACAAACTACAATTTACACTATTTGAAATTCAAACTTCTCAGTATGTTCCTTCCGAGTATGAATGGATTGAAAATAAACGGGGAAATTTTGAGGGTTTTGGCAAAACAACTCAAAAGCATAAGTTTACTTGGCAGCCACACGGGTCTCAATTTACGATCAAACATGACATACCTGTATCTGCAATCAAATTTGAGCTCAAGCCTCCCCCAACCCTTAATTTTGAGCAAACTTTAAAACAAATTGGGTTTGATCAAAGCTGGATCAAAATTCACTAGGCACCCGTGATATCCCCTAGATGAAATCACGGTCAAACTCCCCCGTCACCATCATGGATGTCGCCAAACACTCTGGTGTTTCTTATTCAACCGTTTCCAGAGTGGCCAACGGCTACCAGTTTGTGAAACCGGCCACCCGCGAAAAAGTGCAAAAAGCGATGGAAGAGCTGGGCTACGTGGCGAACTTAAAAGCACGCAGTCTGGCTGGCGGCCGGTCCAACATGATCGGCCTGCTCGTTTTCGATCTTGAAAACAGCTACTTTACGGAAGTGGTGCGCGGCATCGATGCAGAGGTTTCAACTCTCAATTACAGCATGATGATTTCAACCACCCACCAGCGGCGGGAACGGGAGCGAACCCACATCATTCAGCTCACCAGCGGGATTGTAGACGGGCTGATTATTATGCTGCCTCAGGCGATTGAGTCATGGCTAGAGCCACTGCACGAGCGGAACACACCGTACGTACTCATCGACCATGAGAGCAGTTCAGGGCAGGGGAACATTGTGCGCACCTCGAACAAACGGGGAGCGATAGAAGCCACGCAGCATTTGCTGGGATTGGGCCACACGCAGATCGGTTTGATTATGGGAACCCCATCGGTGCAGAGCGGCCGGGAGCGTGTGGAGGGCTTTCTGCAGGCGCTGGCTGAGCAGGGAATCGAGCACCGTGAAGCGTATCGTAAGCAGGGTGATTTTGACACCCCATCTGGGAAAGCATGCGCATTGGAGCTGCTCCGAATGGCCGACCGGCCGACCGCCATCTTCGCCTTAAACGACGCGATGGCGATTGGGGTGTACGAGGCGGCCGAAGAGCTGAGCATCCGCATTCCAGAAGAGCTTTCGGTGATTGGCTTTGACGATATTCCAGAGGCGAAGTACATCCGGCCGCAGTTGACGACGGTACGCCAGCCGCAGCGGGACATCGGCCGGGAAGCAACCCGTCTGCTCATTGACCTGATCGAAAATGAGCGGGATACGATCAAGACGATCACGCTCAATACGGAGCTGATTCTGCGCAACAGTACGACACAAGTTAAGTAGCGAAACATAAGTGCGGGGCACTCCCCAGCTAGATTTTCAATCATTTAAGTTTTCCATAGGGAGTACCCCGCACTTAATGGCAGATTCCCGATAATTTTTTGTAGGGGCTACCACATTTTCCCGAGAATATTCCAGCATGAATAACGATCTAGAAAATGTGTCGCCCGGGGAGGCAATATGTTCGTGTCCGGGGCGACACATTCGCATTGCAAGGTGCACTCAACAAAGTTTTGTCGGCGAATGTGATAGCCCCTACAAAATCTGACATCATCAGAACATTCTGCCTGCAAACCTCTATGTGTAAGTGTTGACACCCGGTTGTGCCTAGATTGTCTATACTTAATATCAGCAGTAAGGCATTTTCAATATACTGCCCAGCGAAATTGGTGTAGCCAAAATCGCCCCGGAGCCCCTTGCCCTCACCAAACCATCG
>JBCCSO010000600.1:0-3679 GCA_039199965.1 Chloroflexota bacterium
AGAGACTTATTAAATTCGCCGTCCGTATCATCAAAATTAGTGAAAAACTTCCAAATACAAAAGCTGCAAATCATATTGCGGGTCAACTGCTGAGAAGTGGAACTTCCCCCGCACCAAATCATGCTGAGGCACGAGGGGCAGAAAGCCCAAAAGACTTTATCCATAAACTAAAAATCGCTGTCAAAGAGCTAAATGAGACAGAAGTTTGGCTAAGAATCATTGCGGAAGCGGAGATGATTGAAAAAAGCTTGCTTCTAAAAGATTTAGATGAGTGCCAACAATTGGGTCGCATGTTGTCTGCGAGTATTCGCACGGTTCGCAATAAAAATCTTTGATGACTTGTGATCTTTTTCCCGCCAAATTGATTGAATTGCCAACGGTGCTGGAAACTTTTAACAGATAACAGTCAACAGTTAACGCTTAACTGGAGCTTTACATCCCCAAAAATTTATTCTCAGGATCAAGCGCCGCCTTCACCCGATTAGCCAAACCAATCCAGCTTTTGTTGCCCAAAATTGGCGATGTGCTTTCACCACGAAGCACCAGCCCGCTAAGCTTAAGCCGATTGAGTGAATCATTTAGTAATTCTGTGTCAGTGACGGTGATAAGCGCCCCGTTTCCGGCCGCGTAATAATGAGCCTGAGTGATCGCCTCACAGGTGTCCAATGCTTGCAGTTGGCGGGGCGAAACCGGAATTTTGACCAAAGCCTGATCCGACTCAGCCCATCTAGCCTGATTGATCCCATCCCAATGGACCTGATCTTCTTTTTGCTGTTCGATGGCTTGAACGGCCGTGTTTTCCTTTAGCCAACTGGTCAGCCGCTCAATGCGGTCCGGCAAACTGGCGGCCAAACCGCCTAAGCGAATCCACATCGTGGTTTCACGGCCGTCTCTTCTAGCCCTGCGGAAGTCCAAGGCGTCCATTTCAAACGGCTGATTGGCGATGGCAAACGTGCCGTTTACCGCATCTTCTAGACTGTTGAACGTGAGCTCTAACGTTTTGTAAGCGGCCGGTTTTGGGAAAACTTTAAGCGTGACTTCTGTCAAAATGCCATATCGACCCATAGAGCCAACCATAAACTTCGGCAGATCAAAGCCAGAGGCATTTTTGACTACCTTGCCGCCACCCCGCACGATGTTGCCGCATCCGTCCACAAAATAGATGCCCAAGATAAAGTCCCGCACCCCGCCGTAGCGGAATCGGCCGGAGCCACCTGTATTGGCCGCTATTGTGCCACCAATCGTTCCACCATCTGCCACAAACAGCGGGTCAAACGGCAAGTATTGACCGTTACTGTTTACCGCTTCCCGCAGGGTTTTGAGCGGTGTGCCCGCTTTGGCCGTAATGGTGTATTCATCCGGCTCATACTCGACGATGCCAGACAGCTTGGTCATATCAACGGCTGTCACCCCATCAGGCAGATGGCTGAGCGCGGGCTTACTCTGGCCGCCAACCGGCATCACTTGTGCATGGCTTTTGACAATGTCAACGATTTCTTCAGCTTGCATTTTGTATTACTCCCTTGAAATGATGCCCGCTTTTTCTAGCGGGTGCATACCGTGCATTTTTAGAGCAGGAGCTTCTCCAATCGGTAATTTCTTGCCAGGATTGGCAATTCCTTTTGTGTCAATTTTGTTGCGGATGTTGTCCATCACGTCCAAGTCGGTTTCTTCGAACAGCAGAGGCATGTAGTCTCGTTTTTCAACCCCGATGCCGTGTTCACCCGTGAGGGTGCCGCCTAGTTTGATGCAAATCGCTAGAATCTCTCCGGCCAGCTTTTCAGCATGTTCGAGCTGCCCCTCAACCCGGCCGTCAAACATAATCAGCGGATGCAGATTGCCGTCTCCGGCGTGGAACACATTGGCAACGTCCAGCCCATACTCTTTACTGACCGCTTCGATGTCAGCTAGCGCTTTCCCCAGCTGCGAACGAGGCACAACTCCATCCTGCACGATGTAGTCAGGGCTTAACCGGCCGATTGATGAAAAGGCACCTTTGCGCCCTTTCCAAATTTTGGCCCGGTGCGCCTCATCTTTGGCAACCTGAATTTCAAATGCGCCGGTTCCTTCAATCACTTGAACCAGCTCCTCAAACTCGCGTTCAACCTGCTGGCTTTCACCCTCAAGTTCAACAATCAGCACCGCCGCTGCCCCGGCCGGATAGCCGGTTTCCACGGCTGCTTCGGCCGCCTTCAGCGAAAGCTTATCCATGATCTCCATCGCTCCGGGAAGCAGGCCAGAAGCCACAACCGCACTGACAGCATCTCCCGCTTTTTCAAGCGGATCGTATCCGGCCAGCACCGTCTTGTATTTTTCGGGGATGGGTAGCAGTCGCACCGTAATTTCTAGCGCGATGCCAAACAAGCCTTCCGAACCCACAAATAGGCCGATTAAATCTGGCCCTACGCCCATTCCTTCTGTGCTTTCGGTGCCAAACTCGACCACTTCGCCATCTGGTAAAACCACTTTTAACCCCAGCACATGGTTACTCGTCATGCCATATTTTAGGCAATGGGCACCGCCTGAATTAAAGGCGACATTCCCCCCAATCGTACAAATTGACTGGCTGGATGGGTCAGGGGCGTAGTAGAGACCGTACTGCCTGACGGCGTCTGAAATCCTTAGGTTGACAACGCCGGGTTGGACTACGGCCGTCCGCTGCTCTGGGTCGATGGCTAGAATTTTGTTCATCCGATTTAGGGCGATGACCACCCCATCTTTGACCGGCATAGAGCCGCCTGACAGACTGGTGCCGCTGCCGCGAGCCACAAACGGCACACCTGCTTCGTGGCAGACCTTGACCAGTGCAACAACCTCTTCTTCCGTTTCAGGCAGAACAACCGCGGCCGGTGTTGTGCTAAACGCCACCAGCGCATCTGCTTCATAGGGGAGTAAGTCGACAGGGCGGGTAAGGGTCCGGCGGCCGGGGCAAATTTCTTGTAGTTTTTGATAGAAAGTTTCTGGAGACATGATATTAAAAGTTGAAAGTTGAAAGTCGATTTCTCTTCGGCAACTGATTCACTGAATACCGCCTCACGGTATACCGTTTACCGGTTGCTCAGCTTTGCCATGGTCAGGGCTAAAACTTCGACCCCGCGCGCAATGTCATCATCGGCCGTAAATTCTTCTGGGCGATGGCTGTATCCATTTTCAGACGGCACAAAAATCATAGCGGTCGGGCAGATTTGGGCCATAAACAGGGTGTCATGATAGGCCCGACTGACCAGCTTCTTATAGCTGTGGCCTAAATCTTGGGTGGCCGCTTCGGCCGCTTCAATGACGGCTGGGCCAGACTGGCACGGATCATCTTGATTCAAAATCTCAACTTCCCGGCCGATGTTTCTCCGCTCGCACACCTCATCAATTTTGGCCAATACTCGATCAACCATCCCGTCACGTGAATCGAGCTGGGTGTCCCGAATATCGATTTCCATCGTGACCTTGCTGGGAATCGAATTGACTGCCCCGGGGTGCACTTGGAGCAGCCCAACCGTTGCTACAGAGTCGGGGCTGCCGCTTTCTTGGGCCGCTTTTTCCACATCTTGTACGATTTCGCTTGCTGCTACCAGCGCATCTCGTCGGCCGGGCATCAGCGTGGCCCCTGCGTGACCGCCATCCCCGTGCAAAATAACCCGGAGGGTGGCTGGAGCTGCAATTGAAGTCACAATCCCGATGTGCA
>JBCCSO010000601.1:0-3670 GCA_039199965.1 Chloroflexota bacterium
ACGGCCGCGGGCCACGCAAACCCCGGCACATCAAACGCCTCATAAAGCTGCGGGCCAAAACGGGCAGAGCTAAAGCTAGAAACCAAGGAAAACGCCACGCGCATCGTCATCATCTTGCCGCGATGTTCAGGAGATTGTTCGCTGGCAAGCACCAGATATGACACAATGGAAAACTCGAAGCACGCTCTGGCGACAAAGATGCCAATCACAATGATGACTAGGCCACCAGCCCAAAACGGAAGCAATGTAAAAAAGAAAGCTCCTAGAATCGTGCCACCAATCACGCTATTGCGTTTACCTATGCGATCCCCCAGCACACTAACAGATACACTACCAGCGATGTCTGAAAAGCCAAGCCAAAACACGGCGGCCGCAATCCCGGCCGCCCCTAAATCAAATTGATCGTCTAACCACGTGCCAAAATTGATAAAGAGCAAAAAGCCCGCAAAGCGGGTCAGCGAGTCACCAATCAGGGTAAACCAAGCAGAGCGACGGTTAGGTCCCAAGTCCAAAAATTCCCGAACTCGCTCTGTTATCGATAGCTGGCCTGCTTCATTGTGTGTGTGCGTATCGGACGTTTCTCGACCGGCCGGGGGAAAGCGCAAATAAACAAATGCAAAGACAAACGCCAAACAGCCGATAATCAAAAACGGCATGCGCCAGCTTGTGGCCGCAATTAAGAACCCACTGGCAGACACCCCAATAATGCTGGCCAAGCCCCACGCATACTCAATAATGCCCAAACCGCGCGAGCGCTTATTCCACGGCAGTCGATGGCTGAGATAGGCCACGATGTTTGGCCCAGCACCTGCCCCGCCAAAAGCCGCCAGCATAATGCCGATCAAAAAACCGGTGGTACTTTGGCTAAAATAAATCGTGAGCAGCCCGGTTCCTGAAGCGGCCAAACAGGCGGAAATAACCCTTCTATACCCTCGTTTATCGGCCGTAGCTCCCAGAAAAGGAGAAACGAGACTGGCTAAATCACGCCAACTCAGGAGCTTGCCCAGCTCAACCGTCGTGGTGCCTAAACCGGCCGCAATCACTGAAAGATAGGGAAAAAACAGTTTGTTAGAAGTATCCATCACAATGCGCATGACCAGCACGCTTGCCATGAGTTTTGCAGTAGATTGATCTTGGGGAACTGGGGTTGTTTCGGCCGGTTGAGTCATAAGGGCGGAATGATACCTCGACGAACGGCAAAAACAGAATCAGGTTTTTCTATTAAATTGATTACAAATTGCGCTTACCAGACCAGACTGGTTTTACAATCTGAATTCAAAAGAAAAATACTCAAAATCAGTCTGGTCTAAGGCCGTTTTCAAAAAACAATCGTCCGGGAAAGGGTTTTGAAAACGGCTGCTGGGCGATTTCAAAACGTACAAAATGGATGATTTAATTTTGTAAATCGCCTAAAGTCGGTTGCTCACCATGATGCACTAGATTGGTGGCTTGCGTGATGGCCGCTCCATTAGGGCTACGCCAATCAAAATCAAGAACACAATGGCCGCTACCCCCGCACCCGGTCGGCCGATGAGGGCGAAGACCAAGGTTAACACCGCTGACCCCGTAAAAATAATCCCCAAACGTGGTTTTCCATCTACCTTGTCCAACAGAGCAACCGGGTTCTCGTATTCATTCAGCCCCCATGCGCCCACAAACAAGCAAATTAGCCCCGCAATCATGGCCAACTGATAGAGCATTTGACCACTCACGCTGCCGTTTGCCAGAGGTGGCTGGTTAATCAGCATCACCCCACAGGTCCCTGAGCGTGATTCAACACGGCCGTTCTGAAACACATAGATTCTGGCTAGAACCATGAAATTATAAGCTCTATTTGACTCATCAACTTGCCAAGATAATGTTCCGGTACCGTTTGGCTCAATAAAAATTTCTTGGCGGTCTTCCTGCGGAATGGATAATTGATTGCCCCGACTGATAAAAGAGATGGCCGCAAACCGAATCCTGCGTTCCAACGGGTTATCAAGCTCAATTGTTACATTTCCCGATTCACCCGACATCAGTACAATCGGGCAGTCTAAAGGAGTGGGCTCTACTCCCCTAAAGGTGGCTGAAAAATTCTGCGCCTCTAAATCAGGCCAAATTGCAACAACCGCCAAAGCGATTGTGACCACAAAGCCCAAACCATACAAGATTGAAAATAGTCGTTTGTTCCCTTCATACATGTTGGCGAAATTTTGACCGACAGTTGCGTAATTGTCGAGAAATTGGTCACTAGCAACCGATCACCAGCAACTGGTATACTTATGGACATGTCCAACTCTCGTTCCAATAACAAAAGAAAAACAGAAGACGAATATCTTTTATCTCCACCGGCCCAGCCTGTTTCAGGGACAACCTCAGAGGCGTGGCGCGTCTTTCGCATCATGGGTGAATTTGTAGAAGGGTTTGAAAGCCTGTCAGATTTGCCCCCGGCCGTGACTATTTTTGGTTCAGCCCGCGACCGAGCTGGAGACGGCAAAGGTTGGTATGAAAAAACAACAGAAGTAGCCAGACACTTGGGCGAAGCCGGATTTGCGGTTATCACTGGCGGTGGCCCCGGTCTAATGGAAGCTGCCAACAAAGGGGCCCACGAAGCAGGCGCACTATCCATCGGTCTAAATATAGAACTACCGTTTGAACAGCACATTAACCCGTATGTTGACCGTTCAATCGACTTCAATTATTTTTTCACGCGCAAAGTGATGCTTGTCAAATATGCCAAAGCGTTTGTGGTTATGCCGGGCGGCTTCGGCACAATGGATGAGCTATTCGAAGCGCTAACGCTTGTTCAAACAGGCAAAATCCGCAATTTTCCTATTATTCTTTTTGGCAAAGATTATTGGGGTGGCTTACTTGACTGGTTGCGCAACACCATGCTTGAAAATGGAAAAATCTCAGACAAAGATTTAGACTTAATTCTGCTGACCGATTCAGCCAAAGATGCGTGTGATCACATCGTAGCCTGCACCAGTTCTCAAGATTATCGTCAAGATGTTGAAGAATCTGCCCGTGAAATTACCCGCAACGCAGTTGCTCGTAAGACGAGCGAACTCTAATTCACCCCTCTACTCTTAACTCTCATCTCACTACGTTTTAATATGCTCCGTCGATACCAGAAAATCTACAGCCCCGCCATCGGCCGGGAAATGGAAGTGCTTGCCTTTGGGCATGCTGGACAACCGTTTATTGCGTTTACCAATAACGGTGGAAAGTTCTACGAATATGAAGACAACGGGATGGTAAATGCCCTTGCTCACCTGATTGATGATGGCGAGATACGGCTGTATACCGTCGGCAACATAGATCCTGAAACATGGTATCACACCGGCCTTGATCCCCACTGGCGCGGTGTACGCCACACTGCTTACCAGGATTTTGTGCTCAACAACTTGTCTCCGTTTATCAAGCACGATGCCCAAGTACAGAAGGGGTTAGGCCTGATCGGGGTAGATTTTGGTGCATACCACGCGGTCAATTTTGCCCTGAAGTTTCCGCGCAGCTTTAACTATGCGCTGGCCATGAGCGGCCGGTATGATCTCGACAAAGTGAGCGGCCGTAAATCAGAATCGCTTGAGGTTTACTACAATAATCCAATGGCCTACGTTGCCAATCTAAAGGGACAAGAGCTCAAAAAAGTGCGCAAAAACACCTTCATCACGCTCGTGTGCGG
>JBCCSO010000602.1:0-3669 GCA_039199965.1 Chloroflexota bacterium
CGGCACGCGTCAGTCTGTGAGCTAGTATAAGCCTTACTAAAATCAGCCGGGGTTTGATTCAAGCCCCGGCTTTTTTATTTGAACTTTTAGCAGATTGAAATCTGCTTCTAGAAAAGAAACACGATAAATCGTGTTAAAAAACAAATTCATTTTATTAGATTGGCAGGGAGCAGATTAGTTTTTTTAGGAGGCTGCAGGGATGTTGGGAGCATCTCCATTTCGCAAAATAACAGTTAGCATGATTGGCACTGGAAGTAAAAATAGCGCTAACGTTGCGTATCCTATCGGAAGTGTTGTCGCCACCGCGATCGCCCCAATAATCGGCCCGCCAATCACTTGACCGATGGCGTTCGTTTGGGCCCACATTGAGAGGACGGTGGCCCGCACTTCAGGCACAATTTGACGCGTTAGCCACGGGTCATACAGCGAGAAGTTGGCCCTAGCGACCTGCTTGCTAAACATAAACGCCAGCACCCCCATCTCGAAGCTGGTAGCAAACGCAAACCAGACAATTGCTAGGATGAATCCGATGGTAAACAGGCGCATGCCCCGTGCCACACGTTCGGCCGATGCCCCGTTAAATCGCCGTTTCACCCACTCCATTACCCCCAAATGGAGCAGTCCGTTTGCAATGCTGATTAGCCCCAACCAAACGACCGGCTCCCAATCAACCAAAGTCGGCCAAACAAAATCTTCTAAAAGATGAGCTTCGCTCAGTCCACCCCGCTGGGTGACGCCGGGGTCGACAAAGCCGTAACACAGCTCGATCACAAAAACGATAATCAAGAAGCGACTGGCGCGCACATAGTTAAACCCAGCTCCTAAAGTTTGGACCAATTTTCCCCACGTCTCACGCTCTTCGGCCGCGGCCGGTTTGAAGTTGGTTTCTGGCATCAGCCACAGCATCGCTATAGCAAAGATGATGAGCCCTGCACCGCCAAACCAGTAGACCCAAGCGAGGTTGATTGAGCCGGTAAACATCGCAGCGATGGTGCCAAGTGTGCCGACCAATCGGCCGATCTGATCTCCCCGAATCATTACATCTTGAACCTCTGCGTCCTCAACTTCCCCGGCAATCCATGCCCACAATGCGCCGCTGATAAATGTGTCACCCACTGCCGCAATCGACATGCCAACCAGTACGGCCCAAAACTGCGGAATCGCCCCCTCAATCAAGAATCCGATCCCGATTAAAACATACCCAATCAGGGTTGAAGTTTTGCGGCTGTAGGCGTCCGCCACGACTCCGGTTGGGATTTCAGCTAGAAAAACAACCAGCCGGTAAACGGCCACAGCCATCAATAGTTGAAACGGGTTGAGCCCGACCACATCGACCCGATAAATGGCGTTGACAAGCAGCAGCGCCATGAGCAGTGTGCCATAGACAGACTGGATGATGTAGTAGGCCGTTATCGGCCGGAGCTGTTTCATGCAGGTAGTTTAGCAAAATCTATCTTTGGGCTTGAATTCAGAAAAAAATTTGCTAAACTACCTGCTATAGAGTTCTAGAACTCTATAGCATTATGATCGGATCACCCAAACAACTCCCCCGCTACCTCAAGTTTGCCCAACAGCTGCAGACCCACATTCAGTCCGGCCAGTTTTTGCCGGGTGACAAACTCCCGTCGCAACGAGAACTGGCTGAGCAGTTTGGTACCACCCTGATGACGATCCGCAAAGGGCTGAACATCTTAGCGGAAGAGGGGGTGATTCGGATTGAGCACGGGGTAGGCACCTTTGTCAACAGCCCCAATTTGGCTGAAGATGACTTTCAGCTTTTAAGCTTTAGCAGCACCCTACAGCAACGGCCGGTTGGGGACACGCTCACGCGCCCGCTGGAAACGCAATCGGCCGTTATGCATGACAAAGCCCGGCTGGGATTAAAACTCCCGGCCGGGCAGCACCCTGCCCTCCTGAGCCGCTTGCGCCTGCTGGATGGGGTGCCATTCGCCTACCAAAATTCCTATCTACCCCCAAGTCTTTATGCTGTCGCTGAAAATTACACCGCTCAATCTTCTTTGTACCAAATGCTGCAAGACACCCTGGGGCAACCTGTCACGATGGCGCGCGAAGTCATCATGCCGATTGTGCTAACGGTCGAACAGGCGGCACACCTCCTTTGTGAGGAGGGTTTACCGGGATGGCTTTCCATCCGGATCAGCGCCACGGCCGATGGGACCCCGATTTTGTACGATGAAGCGATTTTAAAACACGATCATTTTGTGATTACGCTGGAACACAGCGGCCGACGCACCACCTGCCAACTGCAAATGGTGGATGGGCAATCGCCGAACATATTCGACTACTTGACCGAAGAGTAAGAAGTGTAAAGTATTAAGTGACAAGTAAAAAGTATGAAGAAGCCTTTGCTTATCACTTCACACTTAATACTTCATACTTGTTACTAGAAATTGACAAGTTATGAGTGAAACAACATTACACACCCCCGGAAAATTTGGCCCGTACGGCGGGCAATTCGTGCCAGAGACGCTCATGCCAGCCCTGCACGAACTGGAAGAAGCGTATAACCAAGCTAAAGAAGACCCGATCTTTCAGGCAGAGTTAAGCCATCTGCTTAAAACATACGTCGGCCGGGAATCACCGCTGACTTACGCAGGTCGCCTGACCAAATACTTAGGCGGAGCAAAAATCTACCTCAAACGCGAAGACCTCAACCATACCGGCGCACACAAGATCAACAACGCACTGGGCCAAGCTCTACTCGCCATGCGGATGGGCAAAAAGCGCATCATCGCTGAAACCGGAGCCGGGCAGCACGGAGTTGGTACAGCCACTGCCTGCGCCCTGTTGGGACTCGAATGCATCGTCTACATGGGTGAAGTCGATATTGCTCGGCAGCAGCCTAACGTATTCCGCATGAAGCTGGTGGGCACAGAGGTCCGGCCGGTCAGCAGCGGCAGCCGCACCCTGAAAGACGCCATCAATGAAGCGATACGGGACTGGGTCACCAACGTAGAAGACAGCTACTATCTGCTGGGGTCAGCCCTTGGGCCACACCCCTACCCGACGATGGTGCGCGACTTCCAAAGCGTGATCGGCAAAGAAGCCCGTGCTCAAATTTTAGACGTAGAAGGACGACTGCCGGACATGCTGATCGCTTGTGTAGGCGGTGGATCAAACGCCATCGGCCTCTTCCATCCCTTTATCGAGGATGAGAACGTGCAGATGATCGGGGTTGAGGCTGGCGGCAGCGGTCCAGAAACGGGCAAACATGCGGCCCGCTTTGCCACCACCGAAGAGACTGAAGCGGAAACCGGCATCATGGCCCGCTTAGGTGTGCTGCACGGCACCAAATCTTATCTGCTCCAAACAACGGACGGGCAGGTAGCAGAAACCCACTCGATCAGCGCAGGCTTAGACTATCCGTCTGTCGGGCCGGAACACGCGTGGCTGCGTGACCAAGAGCGGGCGGGCTACACCTACGCTACGGACGACGAGGCGCTGGAAGGTGTCAAAATATTGAGCCAGCAGGAAGGCATCATTCCGGCCCTTGAGTCGGCTCATGCGATTGCAGAAGTGGTCAAAACTGCACCCAAGATGTCAAAGGACGACATTATTATTGTCAACATGTCCGGCCGGGGTGACAAAGATTTAGAGACGATTATTCGGGAACTAGGCAGCAGTTTGAAGTAATAAGTATGAAGTAGA
>JBCCSO010000603.1:0-3669 GCA_039199965.1 Chloroflexota bacterium
GGAGACTTTTTGTCTCTGACAATCGCTTGAATCAGCCTGCGCTTGATTACTTGTGCCGCTTCGTAGATGGCGGTTCCGTTGCTAAACGTGCCGGTTGAGCCGATGCTCCCGGCCGCATAAGGGAGGGCTGTTTGGTCTGTTTTCAGCGTCACGCTTTCTTCAGGGATGCCCAACGATTCAGCGGAAATCTTGATTAAAGCGGACAAGATGCCCTGTCCAATTTCAGACACCGCCAGCGATACAACGCCCGTTCCATCTCGATTGAGTTCAACTTTAGCGCTAGCCGGAAACTGACGCCCCAAATCAATCGAGGTCGCCATGCCATATCCAATCACTTTGCCATCTCCCCGAACGGTGCCGCCGGTCGGCCGGTCGTGCCAGCCGATCATATCTGCCCCAACGGCATAGCATTCCTTAAGCGATTTGCTTGACCATGGCTTACCGTTTTCTGGATTGACATCAGCGTAGTTGCGCAGACGCACCTCTATTGGGTCAAGATTTTGCCTGTAGGCTAGCTCATCAACGGCTGATTCGATGGCGAAAATGGCGCTGGAAATACCGGGGCCGCGCATCCATCCCACCCCGTTAAGGTCTAGTTTGGCCACTCGATGCTGTAAGTAATGGCTATCGTGCGCGTAAATCTGCAGCGAGGCCTCACCCACCGGCTCAACAAATGCTCCGGCCGTGCCAACTGCTACATCCGGCTCTTGGATGATGCTCTTTAGTCTGCCGTCTGCATCAGCCCCAAGGCGCAGGCGCTGCTTCACCTCTCCACGATAGGACATCAGCGTGTAGGTTTGCTCTCTGGTCAGGATGAGTTTAACCGGGGTGTTAGACACCTTGGCCGCCATACAGGCAAGCAGCGTGTGGACTGTGTTGATGTTCCGGCCGAAAGCACCGCCCGCCATCATGTTGGTAATGCGCACCTTGTTCTCACCAGACTTACCCAAAAACATGCGGGCTCCAAAATCAAGGAGTTCATTGGTCCAGCCCAGCCCAAACGCCTGTGCGATCATCAGGGTTTCGGTGTGGTGCCACTGGGTAGCCATCTGCACGCTAACACCGCCGTCCGCGTCCCATTTGGCGATAACCGCGCTAGGCTCCATCGCATTATGATGATGAGGGGCAGCGTGATAGGTTTGGTCGATCTGCGTGGGGGCGGCCGCATAGTCCTCCATTGCTTGCCCCTTTTCTAGTTTGCCGGGGGCGATGCCGGCCCGTTTGACCGCTTTTAGACGCTCAGAACCGGTGTTTAAATCGACAGCGATTTCCTGCTGCACATTTTCATACGTCACCTGCACCAGCCTTGCTCCTTCTTGAGCGGCCATCAGCGTGCCTGCTACAACCACGGCAATGCACTGCCCGTAGTAGCGAACCTCTGAGCTCTGCAGGGGGAGAAATTCGCTGACTTCAGCCATGCTAATGGTTCTAGGCTTGTTTAGCCGCAGTGCGTTCTCGTGGGTCATGATGGCACGTACGCCCGGTACTGCTAGAGCCTGCGCGGCGTCAATCGCTTTGATTTTTCCAACGGCAATCGTGCTCGTAACCGGTATGGCGATGTCTGGCTTGAATCCCAGATCAGTGTCTCGCATGTCGTCTACGTAAATTGCACTGCCCGTTACTTTGTGTTTCCCCTCTCTGCGCGGTCCATTTTTCTTCATGAAGGGTCATCTCCTTCTGGAATTTATTTGCAGACGACAGATTAAGTGACAACTTAGATAGATGAAAGTTTCACTTATATGTTTCTAACTGCACTGCTTTCAAAATCCGGCCGAAGGCGTGTTTTCTCAACTCAAACAGAAAAAGTATATGTTGACATCAGATGGGTTTAGTACTAAACTGACGGCATGTCTGATCATCTATCCCGCGTTTACGATAATCGGCCGCTGTCCGTGCTGGTTTGGATAAGGCTCATTCGGGTTGTTCAGCAGATAACGCGGAATGCCCAAAGTGCCCTTGATGAGGTGGGATTAACCGGCCCCCAGTTTGACATGCTCGTTCACATCCAAGCTGCGCCGGGAGTGACGCAGAAGGAGCTGACCCAGCGGCTCAAAGTGACCAAGGGAAACATCTCGCAATTGCTCGAGAAGCTAGAGCAGAAAGGGCTGCTGACACGGCACCGCGAGTGGCGTAAAAGCCAGATTGTTCTGACCAAGGCAGGCGAGCAGCTTGTTGAGCAAATGCGGCCGGAGCACGATGAGTTTATCCACAATCAGTTTGCCGCGCTTACCCCTGCGGAACAACGGCAGCTACTTGGATTTTTGGACAAGCTGGTCAAGAAATAAAAATTTTTTACCTTATGGGTTTAGTGCTAAACCCATAAGGTTATTTTCAATATCATACGGAGAAAATTATGTACGACTTCAATAACAAGAAGGTTTTAATCACGGGCGGTACAAGCGGTATTGGTGCCGCCACGGCCGTGCAATTGGCAGAATTGGGTGCTGATGTTCTGATCATCGGTCGGTCACGCGCTAAAGGGGACGCTCTCGTCAAAAAAGTGCGCAATGGGGGAGCAAAAGGGCAGATTTCGTTTTTGCAGGCTGATTTTAGCCTGATGAAAGTGGTGCTTGAAACGGCCGAAAAGTTGGCTAAAGTCATGCCCCACATTGATCTGGTGGTTCACTGTGTCGGGATTTTGATTAGCAAAACTGAGCACACGGCCGAAGGGATTGAGAAAGATTTTGCTGTGGGCTACCTGTCCCGCTTTGCGCTAACCAATGCGCTGGTCGAGCGCGGGGTGCTGTCCGCAGACTCAACCGTGATCAATATTGCGGCATCAGCCCCCAAAATTCCTCGCTTTGCGCGGGTCGAGTTTAATGATCAGGCTGAGGTTGAAGCAAGGGTCGGCATGCAGAGCCACGGACAGGCGCAGCTGGCCAACGATCTCTATAGCGTTGAGCTGGCTAAGCGGTCCGGTCTGTCTGTCATCGGTTACGGGCCGGGATCAGTTGATACAAATATCCGCAGAGAGTTGAATCCTTTTCTGATGTCAATTATCAAGCCGTTTTACATGTTTAGCACCCGCCAGCCTGCAGATGTAGCCCACCAATTTGTCGATATCTTACGAGGTGAGCCACTGCAAGCGGGTACCACCGTGTTTTTCAACAAAGAAGGCAAATTCACGCCCAACGCTTATATATTGGATGAAACGCGCAGAGGGGATCTGTGGAAAGTAAGCGATAATTTGCTGGAAAAAGCGGCTCGCGCTGTATAGGAAAAAACTCCTACTGTCGAAAGGTCGATATTTAGGAAATCTAGGTATAGTTTTGAAGGATCGTCTCGAGTACGGTAGAGTCTATAACCTTATTCAAAACCAGAAACCTGAGGAGCACACTTCCCCCACTATTCTCAGTTTCTCCATTTCCAATACAAAATCAAAAAAGGACAAAGAATATGAAAGTTCTAGTCACCGGCGGTGCAGGCTACATCGGTAGCGTTACAGTTGAGCGTCTAATCAAAGCAGGCGAAGAGGTTGTTGTATTTGACAATCTGTATCAGGGACACGAAGATGCAGTGCACCCAGATGCGACGTTTATCAAGGGAGACTTGGCCAACTACGATGAAATTGAGGCCGCTATTGCAGCTCACAAGCCTGATGGGATTATGCACTTTGCATCGTACACGCTAGTGGGTGAGTCTGTTGAGTTCCCGTGGATGTATTTGAAA
>JBCCSO010000604.1:0-3664 GCA_039199965.1 Chloroflexota bacterium
GCTGACGCTTTTTAGCACGATCAAGCTCATGCTGCGTACGACGGGTGATGATGTCCACCCGGTGTTCAATAAAGATTTGAAGCGATCGGCGCAGTGAAAGTAAACGTGGGTAGCGTTCAACTAGGGCCAACATTTGAACGTTGAAACTGGATTGGAGGGCCGTATGTTTGTAAAGCTGGTTGAGAACGCGACGCGGCTGTGCGTTTCGCTTTAATTCCACAATGATCGAGATGCCGTTCCGGTCAGATTCATCACGGAGGTCTGAAATGGTGTCGATCACCCCTTTGTTAACCAACTCTGCAATCCGCTCAATCAGGTTGGCTTTGTTGACCTGATAAGGAATTTCAGTGATGTTGATCCGTTGGCGATCCGGCTTGTTTGGATTTTCTTCAATCTCAGCCACTGCTCGCATGATGACTTTCCCTTTGCCGGTCGCATACGCGGAGCGAATCCCTTCTGTACCCACAATAAGGGCCCCGGTTGGGAAGTCTGGACCTTTCACGAACTGCATCAGTTCATCCACCGTAATTTCATTGACACGATCGTAGTTGTCGATCATATGAATGATGGCGTCGTTTAATTCTTTTAGGTTATGGGGTGGGATGTCTGTGGACATGCCCACGGCGATACCGTTGGTCCCGTTTAGGAGTAGGTTTGGCACCCGGTTTGGCAACACTGATGGCTCAGTCAGTGAGTCATCAAAGTTTGGGGTGAAATCAACCGTGCTGCGCTCGATGTCGGCCAGTAAATCATTGGATATGGTGGCCATTTTGGCTTCGGTGTAGCGCATGGCGGCCGCGCCGTCCCCGTCTATTGAGCCGAAGGTCCCCTGACCGTTTACCAGCGGGTAGCGCAGGGCAAATGTCTGCGCCATGCGCACCATCGCGTTGTACACCGATGAGTCACCGTGTGGATGGTATTTACCCAAAACCTCACCCACGATACGGGCACTTTTGCGGTGAGGGCTATTCGGCCGGATACCCATGTCATACATCGCATACAAAATTCGCCGGTGGACCGGCTTTAGGCCGTCACGGGCATCAGGCAGGGCGCGGGCTACGATAACGCTCATGGCGTAGTCCAAATAAGAACTACGCATCTCGCGATTAATGTCTATGGGGTTGATGTTTCCAGAATTTGGTGTTTCCAATGGAACCTCTTAAACGGTATTCAGTATCCGGTAGGTCGGTTTTTGCTGTGCGAGTAATTAATTGGATTTGAGATAAATAGGGGAATCTACAGAACACTGAGAGGGCTTTTTATATAAATCTGCAAATCTGAGTACGGCTTATTTGCAGCTTGAATTATACCACGAAATTGGCTGTAGACCTAATTCACGTGAGGGGCCACGCAAATGGGGGGTAAAAATTAATTTACGGCTAAATTTTAGATTTTACGCCAATTTGGGCTTCAAGATATGCTTATCCCGGCTCAAAAACCGGACTTATAGCCACTTCTCCGGCTTTTATTTGCCGGTTGTCCTTCAAAACGTTTGTTTTGACATAACCCAGTGCCCGTTTGCCAGATGATGTAGTGATGGTCCCAGCCTTGATGCCATCAGATAGGAAATCTGTCCCGTTGGGCAGGGGAGCGTCTAAGTCAAGCTGTACCAACTGCTTGGTAATTTTGTTGCGGCTATCCATTCTGGCAATGATCTCTTGGCCGGTGTAGCATCCTTTCGTGAATGAAATGTCGTCCCACAGCCCGGTTTCCAGCGGGATGTAGTCGCCTGTCATTTCGAAGCGTAGCCTGGGCAGCATGTGCTCAATGCGCAGTGCATCGAACTCTGCTTCTTGCATCATTTCACCACCAGAGGCCAAAAGTTGGTCTGTTAAATTTTGTAGATGGGCGGCCGGTACGATGATCGCATAACCGCCACCATCCAGTGGGTCAGTGGCGGCCATGACTAGCTCTTGACCCTCAAACTGCACGTGCTGCCAATTGTGAAGCGCTAGGTCAATTTCTGCGCCAAAAAATTCGCTCAATTTGACTTGTGCGTCTGCGCCGTAGACAAACAGTGTGGAGAACTCTCCGTGGATCGGTTTGAGGGCAAAATCGTCGTTAAAGAAGACGAAGCGCATCAGGTATCGGCCGATATTGTCTCCGTTATCTTCACCCGTCATCATAATCGCCTTATCTTCATCCGCGTAGAGAATCAGCCGGTCGATGATTCGTCCCATATCTGTTGTGAGTACGGTTGCCGCCCCCTGACCGGCCTTAAGCAAGGCAACCTGATTGGTTGACATACGATTGATGAGGTCTAAGCGGGTTGATCCGCTAATTTCTAAGAGGCCCATCGGCCGAAGGAAAAGCTTCATGATTTTGGAATAACGATTTTCGATTTACGAGTGGTTGTTCAAGCAGACGTTTCTACCCATACACAACATCTGTGATGCCGACAGAATCCTAAATTTGAAATCGTCAATTAAATAAAAAAACGGATGTCGTATTTCTACAACATCCGTCAATATTTTACATTAGATCTGTTTTGTTGCTCGACTAGAGCGACAAGTCGACCATTGATGATTGGTCTAGTTCCAGTCCTGTGGACGCAGTCCTGCATCTACAAACCAATCTCTGAAGAAGGTCCAGTCTACTCGTGGTGCACCAGTTGACCAATCGACCCATGGAAGCGGGTCACCGCCTGACATGACGATATACATCAGGCCGACACCAATCCCCATCATGAGGGCACCTGAAAGTGCGACCCAAACGGTACCATAGTTAATTGATCCGTACTCAGTCCCATCAACCGCTTCAATGCGAGCTGGACGGAAGTAGAAGTAGCTACCAATTAGCGCAAAGATGAACGCGATCAAACCAATAGTTGAACCACTACCGGCCGAAACACCTTCACCCATAACATACCCGAAAAAATAAGCCATAAAGAGTACAATGCCTGCGGCTGCATAAGCATCACGACGCGGCCGGTAGTGTGCTGGCTTTGGCGTCATTGGTTTAATCTTATTCTCTTCTTTAAAGTGTTCTTTTAACTTATTTTCTAGCGCGGCTGACTTGGCTTTCGTCTCTGTATCATCCAGCGAATTGTTGACAGAGCGTGATCCTAAGTAAACCAGTCCGGCAATGGGAATTGTGAATGCAATTAATCCGCCTACGACAATAGCTGTAATGATGGCCAGAATTGACAGCGAAGAATATGTTCTTTCCTCCACATCTAGACTGCTGTATTCACCAAGTGCTGGAATCTTAACCAGTTCCTCGCCCAGCAAGTAACCATCAACATCTAGCGTCACTTCTCCAAATTCGGAGGGCTCACTGGGAATAGATACTGGTGCCCCTTCAGACGATCCTGCACCTGAAAGAAGCACGCCAACACCTCGCACAATATTTGGAACCAAGACAGTCAATAAACTGGTTACGATTAGAACAGTGACAATGATAAGGGGAAAACCCCATTTATTTTCAGTCATTCAGACCTCGATTAAGCCGCAAATTTACTTCTAAACTCAAAAATGACAGCGCAAAATTGGCATAAATTTTGTTTCGCATTGTAGCATAGCCCTAGAGGGGGCGCGAAAATGTAAGAGAGACTTTATAACCAATCTAGGGTGTGAACTGATTATAAAGTGGCTTGCGAAACAGCCGTATAAGCGATAAAAACGAGATAAAAAGGTGAGGATTTTTAAATGACAATTTCCATAGA
>JBCCSO010000605.1:0-3657 GCA_039199965.1 Chloroflexota bacterium
ATGGGATGATAAGATGTGACTCACCCCATCATCTAATAAAGGACAAAATCATGAAATCAATCGTAATTACAGGATCAAGCACCGGGATCGGCCGGGCAACCGCGAAATATTTTGCAGAAAAAGGGTGGAAAGTTGCCGCAACCATGCGGACACCAGAAAAAGAGACAGAATTAGGCACCCTTGAAAATATCTCTGTTTATCAACTTGATGTAACTGATCAAGCATCAATCGATGCAGCCCGCGATCAAATTATCGCCGATTTTGGCACCGTAGATGTGGTGCTCAACAATGCTGGCTACGGTCTTATAGGTCCATTTGAGGCCACTACGGATGAACAAATTCGTTATCAGTACGACGTAAATGTATTTGGTTTAATGGCCGTAACGCGTGCGTTTTTACCTCACTTCCGCGCAAATAGGTCTGGTATGTACCTCAACGTTTCTTCAATTGGAGGTCTGATCACATTCCCAATGATCAGCTTATATCACAGCACTAAATGGGCGGTTGAAGGCTTCTCAGAGTCTTTATCATTTGAATTGGCTCAACTGGGCATTCAGGTCAAATTAATCGAGCCCGGAGGTGTAAGTACTGACTTTAGCGGCCGCTCAATGGTTTTGGCTATGCCGGAAGACATTGAAGACTACCATGAAATGGTGGGTAAGTTTCAGGCCGCAATGGGGAACTCTGGTTTGGGCAGCAGCACGGCCGAATACTTGGCCGAAGGCATATTTGCGGCGACGACAGACGGAAAACAGCAAATGCGTTACCTGATTGGTGAAGATGCCATTCAAAACTATGCAGCCCGTCAAGAGGTGGGTGACGATGCATTTATCGCTGGTATGACAGAGCGGATGTTTGGTTAAAGATAAATTCGAAACCAGTCAGGTTTTTAAAGCCTGACTGGTTTATCACACTGTAACAAAAGTATTTGCAAAATGTGACCTCGCCTTCGACTTTAAGCGCAGCGGCCTCAGGCTACCCTTCTCGACAGAGGCTAAGGTCGCTACGCTTAAAGTCGAAGCCGGAACTCGCAGTCACATAGAATTAAGATTTTTAATGTTACAGAGCATTTATTTTGTGTGTCTATCTATTTATCCGCAGGAAAAGCAGCATGCCCAAGATGAGAGAAATGAAACCAGTGGATGGAAACTACCCATTTACTGGGCCAAGTTCAACAACACTAAAGCAGGTAATCCATAAACCGGCCGAATCAGTGTTTGCCTCGTTTGAAGATGGCTCCGCTTGGAAAGAATGGCTTGGCCTAGATGTCGAATGGACCAGCGAAAAGCCGTTCGGTATTGGTACAACCCGCACAGTTAAATCTAACGGTCAAGAGATTGATGAAACATTTTTGATCTGGAATGAACCCTACCAGATGACATTCCGGTTTGACCGTGCATCTATCCCTTTGGCCGCCTTTGCCGAGGATTACAAGTTGACACCTCTGAGTGATTCAAGCTGTGAATTGGCATGGACTTATGCGTATGAATGGGGCGGATTCCTTCCGGGTGTCATGGGAAAAATGTTTGGAGCAGTCTTTTTGCGGATGGGACGCAATTCATTAAAGAAGCTTGCGACCATGATGGAATCGACTGATCGCTTTGATCAATAAAGTTATGAGCTGGATTTTTCGAGCATTGCGGACACTGCTTCGAAGGATCAGAAGACCGGCCGTGAGCGAATACGAAAAATACGAAGAAATGCGAGAATTTGGTCCGGTTATCCATCAGGGTGGATCAATGTATGTCATTGGCTATCAAGAAGCCAAGCTAATTTTGGGCGATTCAAAACGTTTCGTAAAAGACATCAACAATACGCTTCCGCTCGAACAGCGGCCGCTGCATGCGGACCAATCGACAGACATGTTCAGTCTGCTTTATAACAATATGCTGGCCAAAGATGGGGCTGATCACACTAGATTGAGACGTTTGGTAAGTAGGGCCTTCACTAAGCGGCAAATTGATTCCTTGACACCCCGTATTCAGCAAATTGCTGATGAGCTCATTGATGATTTTCAGGCTGATGGTGAGGCTGATCTGATCGACGTATTTGCTTTTCCCCTGCCTATTATTGTTATTTGTGAGCTGTTGGGCGTTCCGATTGAAGACCGCAACAAATTTAAAGATTGGTCTCATGCATTTTTGGGCATTGCAGACGATGAATTTTCATATTTCCAGTTATTGACTGAGTTTGTGCAGTACATCGGCCGGATGATTGCGCTACGCAGAGCTGAACCCAAAGACGATTTGATTTCCGCCCTTGTGCATGCTGAAGAAGAAGGAGAGCAACTTACAGAGCAAGAGCTGTACAGCATGATCGCTTTGCTCATCGTGGCCGGCCACGAAACAACTGTTAACTTGATTGGCAACGGGATGGCGGCACTGCTGCAAAATCGCGAGCAGCTTGAATTGCTGCAAAAGCAGCCAGAGCTTATCGAGAATGCGGTGGAAGAATTTCTGCGCTATGAAGGGCCGGTTGAATTTACAACAACGCGCTACGCGGCCGAAGATGTGCAAGTTGGTGACACCCTAATCAAACGCAGAACCCCAGTTACTATTATCCTTGCGGCCGCCAATCGGGATCCGGCCGCATTCGAAAACCCTATCAAACTAGACGTGACCCGTGATGCCCAGCAACATCTTGGCTTTAGTTACGGCGTTCATTTCTGTGTAGGCGCTCCTCTGGCCCGATTAGAGGCGAAAATTGCCTTTTCAACCTTGCTTTCTCGGTTGCCCAATATTCAGCTGAGGGCGCCACACAGACAGCTTGTCTACAACGAGGGCTCTATTGTTCACGGTTTAAAAGCACTACCGGTAACTTGGTAGGCATTACTGCAGAAATTCTAGCTACCTGACACAAATTGCCGACGATCTCAAGATCGCGGCTAACGATGACGGCCGATGGCCTTTTTAAGCCCGTAGGGCACTGTTTAGAGCCGCTGGATTTATCCAGTTGGCCTCTTGGAGAATTTAGGATGACTCAACCCATTCAATACTATGGCTTGGCCACACCAAATGGCCAAAAAGTGTCAATTGCACTTGAAGAAATGGAACTGCCCTATGAGTTCAATTTGATCAATATTGGGGCTGGCGATCAATTTTCTGAAGAATACAAAAAGATTAACCCAAATAGCAAAATCCCCAGTATCGTTGACCCTGAGGGACCGAATGGCGAGCCGATTTCTGTATTTGAATCGGGCGCTATTTTAATTTATCTAGCAGAAAAATCAGGCAAGTTCTTATCAACTGATCCGGTTCATCGCATTGAAACCATCCAGTGGCTGATGTTCCAGATGGGTGGCCTAGGGCCGATGTTTGGCCAGTTCGGACATTTCTTTAAATACGGTGGCTCAAAATTGGAAGACCCATATTCAGTTGACCGTTATCGAAACGAATCAAAACGTCTGCTGGGCGTGCTAGATACCCGCTTAGAGGGGCGTGATTTTATTGTTGATTCCGGCTACTCAATTGCTGACATCACATCAATTCCGTGGATTACGGCTGCGCGTGAGTTTTATGATGCAACCGATGCACTTGAACTAGACTCATTCAAAAATGTGATGGCTTGGTACGAACGCTGCAACAGCCGACCCGGTGCCCAGCGCGGCCGACAAGTTGGTGCTTGGTAAAGCAAAATCTTTAGGGGGAGCCTGCACGA
>JBCCSO010000606.1:0-3657 GCA_039199965.1 Chloroflexota bacterium
ACACTCCCGATAGCAAAAAAAACAAAAGCGGTACCGATGGGCAGTTTTTTGCCCAGCGCAAAAATTTCAGCGAGCAGATTCTCTTCTTTTTCTTCTTTCATGATGACTGGTCCGATGCGCTCATCCCGTATGTGGATCCCTGCACAAAATAAAGGCGAGTGTTTGATTGAAAGAATGATTGATTCACGTTCAACACAAACACTGTAGGATTCGCCATCCCAAAGACTATAAGTCAAAAGACGTTTGGCGAAGCAAAAGATGCAGGTCTGGAGATTTTATCATCCAGACGTGGAGCTGCAATAATAAAATCTCATTGGAGGATCGCGTTCATCACAACAGCTACCAGACCAGACCGTAAAGGTTGTCTAGGCAAATTCGCCACACGGTCCCCTGCGAGTTATCATTTTCATGGCTCGGATTTTTCTTCAACGGGGCCACCCATTTGTAAAAAGGAACAGCCAAAATAGATGAGTAATCAACCAAAACAACCTAAACAACCTCAAAAAGGCCAAAAGCGCGTTACAATAGAGTTGCCAAAAGATTTGAAGGCAAACTACGCCAATTTGGCATTCATCACGCACACACCGGCCGAAATGATTCTCGATTTTGCTCAAGTGCTTCCTCGTTCTCCAAAAGGAGAAATTGTGTCACGCTTGATCATGTCTCCCGTCCATGCCAAATCTTTTCTCAAGGCCCTGCAAACCAATGTAACAAACTTTGAGAAGCAGTACGGTGAAATCAAAGTGCCAGAGAAACCACATCCGGCCGATCAGCTATTCAAAAACCCACCCCCATGGTTTGATGAAGAGGATGACGGCAAATCAGACTCATAACAAATCAATCAGTAGATACTGATATATGACACCAAATTATCCAGAACGCATTCCGTTGGCACATCTGCCAACCCCCATAGAATCGATGCCTCGCTTGAGCAGCTTGCTGAAAGGATCTGAGCTGTACATCAAACGCGATGACTTGACCGGATTGGGTGGCGGCGGCAACAAAATGCGCAAGATGGAATATTTGTTAGCAGAAGCCAAAAAACAGGGATGTGATCACATCATCACGACGGGTGGTTTGCAGAGCAATCACTGTCGGCAAGCGGCCGCGGCCGCAGCCCGCGCAGGAATGGGGTGTAGCCTTGTGTTACGCGGACACAAGCCGAAGCAATTAACTGGCAACATGCTGCTGAACAAAGTGCTTGGTGCGCACGTCACATGGACAAACGGGGACGATCCTGCTGAAGTCATGAATCGGGTTGAGGTGCAGCAAGCATCGATGGGACACACCGCGTACCAGATTCCGCTGGGTGGATCAAACGTTGTCGGCACAGCCGCATACGTTGCGGCGATGGAAGAACTCGCCTGTCAGCTAAAAGAGATGTCACTGAATGTTGATACGATCGTTTTCGCCTCTGGCAGCGGTGGTACCCAAGCTGGGATCGTTTTAGGCGCGCATTTGTACGGCATTCGTTCTCAACTTTATGGGATTAGCGTCAGCAGGCCAGCTGGTGAGCTAAAAGCGCAAGTGGGGGCTTTAGCTACTGCAACTGCGGCTCATTTGGGGTTAGAAATGGTCAACGTTATTGATCGGATCGAGATTAACGATGAATATGCCGAGCCCGGTTACGGCGTTGTAACATCTGCCGAAAAAGAAGCGATTGAACTAGTTGCTCAGAAAGAAGGCATTTTGCTAGACCCCGTTTACACCGGCCGTGCGATGGCTGGTCTGATCGACCTCATTCGTTGGGGAGCCTTTACCCGCAACCAAACCATCTTATTTTGGCATACTGGTGGCGCTCCTGCGCTCCACGCTTATGCAGACCAACTCTAGTCAGACATTGTTAGTTGACTGTTGCACATTGTCTGTTTACCAGACTGATTTAATGTGCAACAAACAACGTACAATGGTCAATGAATAGTGGTTAACCGAACGGATTTCCACCGCCACCAAACGGGTTGCCCCCTCCCCCGCCTAGCATACCGGCCAATCGACGCATACCACCTTTGCTTTTGAGCTGACGCATCATTTTCTGCATATTCTTGAACTCTTTCAGCAGTTTGTTAACGTCTTGCACCTTCACGCCTGCACCGGCTGCCACACGACGTTTACGGTTCGCTTTCAAGATTTTCGGATTTTGCCGCTCACCCGGTGTCATCGAGTAGATAATCGCTTCAATGCGCTTGAGATCATTTTCAGCCTCGTTCATATCCACATCTTTTGCCGCTTGGCTAAAGCCGGGAACCATCTCCATGATTTTGCCCAGCGGCCCCATCTTTTTAATTTGCTGCATTTGGGCCAAGAAATCTTCAAGCGTGAAGTCCCCTTCCATCAGCTTTTGGCTTTGCGCCATTGCCGCTTCTTGATCCATCTCTTCGGCCGCGCGCTCCATCAGCGTGCGCACGTCACCCATCCCCAAAATGCGGTCAACCAACCGGTCGGGATGGAACAGCTCAAAGTCGTTAAGCTTTTCACCCGTACCCAAGAATTTGATCGGCACACCGGTGACCTCACGCATAGAGATCGCCGCACCACCGCGCGAGTCACCATCAATTTTGGTCATGACCAAACCAGTGATATCTACCGCCTCGTTAAAGTCAGACGCCACGCGGACCGCTTCTTGACCGGTCATCGCGTCAGCCACAAGTAAAACTTCAATAGGTTCCGTTTGTGCCTTAATCGCTTTGATTTCGTCCATCATCATCTCATCGATGTTTAGACGGCCGGCGGTGTCAAGAATGACGATAGTGTTGCCTTCTTTTTTGGCTTTGGCCACACCGTTGGCACAAATCGTGGGTGGATGGCCGTTTGGCCCCTCATCATAAACAGGGATGTCTACTTGCTTGCCCAGCGTATTGAGCTGATCGATAGCGGCCGGGCGATAAACGTCAGCACCGACTAAAAGCGGGCGTGCCCCTTTTTTGCGCAGATGAATGGCGAGCTTGGCCGCCATCGTCGTTTTACCAGCACCCTGCAACCCCACCAACATGATCACAGACGGAGACTGCATACCGAGGTTCAAGCGGCCGGGCTCGCCCAGCGTGGCCTGCAGCTCTTCGTGCACAATCGTCACGATCTGCTCTTGGGCGTTCAGGCTTTTCATCACCTCTTGACCCAACGCGCGCTCTTTCACCCGCTTGATGAAAGCCTTGACCACTTTGAAGTTGACGTCAGCCTCTAACAGGGCCAAACGCACCTCTTTCATGACCGCATCGAGATCTTTTTCTGTGATCTTGCCGCGACGGCGCAGGTTGCTAAATGTATTTTGTAATCTATCGCTTAGTGATTCAAACATAAGGTTGAGGACTTAAATTAGATGATGAGATGATAGGATGATGGAATGAGTACACACCATTTATGATTCTATCATCTCATCACACATAAATCGTTAAAAGTTAGCTATCAATTATGATCCAATGTCATTTCAAACTGATCAACTGACCCACCGAATACTGATCTACTGATCCGGCCAAACTTCATTCACAAAGGCCGGAAGTATTTCACCAGATTTTCCACGCAGTGTCATGGCCACATAGTCAGAAATTGGCGTTGGATTAGGATTAATTTCAATGACCGGAATGCGAGCGTTGATCGCTTCAACCGGAACGGCCGCCGCTGGCATTACCAACGATGATGTGCCAATTGAAAAAACGATGT
>JBCCSO010000607.1:0-3656 GCA_039199965.1 Chloroflexota bacterium
CCTGATAAATCGGCCGGAAGCCTAGCTGCTTGTTCAAGTCAAGCATCGGGTTTGTCTCTTCATTCTCCGTTTCAATGCGGGGCCGACCCAGCGCCAGCGCGTGCTCAAATGCAGTCACCTTCATCGCCGTTGCCAGCCCTCTTCGGCGGTATGGCCGGTCGATCACCGTAATCCCGGTCGCCATCGTGTCATCCCGTCCCTTGTGCACTAAGATAGCGCTCCAGCCAACAAAGCGGTCACCATCGGTCGCAATAAACCAGCCTTCTGGATAGCAATGAGGCGTATCGATGTAAAATTCTTTGAACTCTTGTACGGAGATTCGTTTGGGAGGCTCTGTATGAGGCTCATCATTGGCCAAGACCCAGTGCAATTCTTCCAGCTTGGAAAGGTACGTTTCAGCTTCATCCATGAGCTCAGTCAGCGGCCGGATTTCAATCCCCTCGCCCGCTAACTTATGGCGCAAAGGCACATATGCCTCAAAATCAACTTGAGTCAGATCAATTTCGGACTTGGTAATCCGCTCAACCACATCATACCCACGCTTTTTAAGAAAAGAGACCGCTTGAGGAAAAATATTACGCGTAAATGTTTTGAGACTGGCTGCATTCTTATTTTCTTTAAGATCGCTTTCAACGCGGTCAAAATAAGCTGTGGCAATACCCCGGTTGCGAAACTCTGGCAGCGTATTGAAAAAGAGAAAATATTGATCCGGAACTTCACTATAGATAGTTCGAGAGCGGCTACCATATCCTACCGGTTGCCCATCCCATTCAGCTACTAATCGTTCAAAATCATACTTCGGGTCTTGTGCTTTTTCATCGCTGTACTTCACTCCTTCAAGCGTATTAAAACTTTGCGGCCATACAGCCATATGAATATCAAAAATTGTCTGATAATCAGAATCAGTAAATTCAAAAGGTCTAAAATGTAGCATTATATTTTTATTCGTGTGTGAACAGGCTCTTTGTTGCCTGCTTTTTCGCAGACAAAGATCAAGTTATAGGCAAACAGGGTGAGGTCAGCGCCTCAGACTATTTACGCAGCATCTGGTGCGATGTTTGTTTGTCATTACTAATGAAATGCAGACTCAACTTACCTGACCATGGGGCTTGCTACCTCAAAATTAATAGAGTTATCAGTTTATCCAATACTAGCACACAGCCAGTGATGAAAACAACATCGGACCGAAATGGGTGTCATAAAGCCTCTTCTCGCCATCGTACAGCCTTTTGCATAATCTTCTGCACAACGTCTTTCTTGCCCAGCTGATAGGCTCCCCGGCCGCCAGTTCGCACCGATTCCGATTGAGCCAATCTCAATTTAACAAATGCATATTCGGCCGCGTCCTCAGGATGCTGACGCAAATAATCTCGAAACAGTAGGTGATTCAGCCAGTGTTCACTCCCGTACTCAACCACATGCAGATGGTATCCACGCACTTTATCTTGATGTGGTTTGAGATAGACACGCCATCTATCGTGATTCGCTTTGTAAAATTTGAATCCGATCTTTTCTAGGTGTTGATCATGCCCTTCATCCCAAGGAAACTGCCAAGTCCCCGCCAACATATCAATGGTAGGTTTGGCAACCATGCCATCAATGCTGGTGCTGCCGAAGTGTTGCACATCATCAAACACATGGCCCAAGTGCTTCATGATTTCGTCCCGAGCGGCCTGAAACCGCAATACCCAATCAGGATTATACGGTTCAAGCTTTACTGGGATTTGGCTGGGATGCATTTTATCCATACTAGAATTAGCGTTGCACAAGTAGACCTGTCAGGTTTATTGGCTCCCATGGTGCTCTAAAATTGTTTTCAAAAACCTGACAGGTCTTGAAGGTTGTTTTACACCATGAAACTGTTCACCGGATTCTCTTCAAACAGAATCGGCCGATCATACGCAAATGGCGAAATATCATGCGGGGTCGAGCCATCCAGCGCCAGCTCACTCAACATCCGGCCGAGCTGTGATGAATATTTGAACGCATGGGCCGCACCTACTGCCACTTGGACATTCGGCTGATTTGGCAGCTTCGACAGCACAAAATCACGATCCGGCGGCATCGTATACAGGCAAGTGCGGGTCAAAATCCGGCCGCCGTGTGCCTTGGGCAAATACTGCTTTACAAAGTTATCGAGCCGCTCATCGTAATCTTTATCTGGGTCAAACGTCCGCGTATCGGCCGTTACCTCGTGACCGCCCGCATCCTGACTCACCTTCGGCCCATTTTCACCATACACCGGAAAGCCATAGTAGCACGGCTCCGTCATCCAAATCCAAATCGGGAAGCGATCCGGCATAAAGTCAGCCACATGCGGCGTATCGTAATAAGCAACCTGCTCTTGAGTTACGGTCAGATTGATATGTTCACCCAGATAGCCCAGCGCTGTGTTGGACCAAGCCCCAGAGGCAATCACCAACTGCTCGCAGCGATAGGTCTCGCCTCCGGCCGTGACTTCAACTTCATCCCCAATTGGGGTGATGGCAGTCACCGGTGCATTGTCTTGCAAGATGGCACCATGTGCCCGTGCCATCCGCAGGTGGGCGGCCATCGCTTTGGCGGCCGGGGCAATGCCGCTTTCCTCCTGATACAGCACCTGAATATCATCGGTCAGGTTCCACTGCGGCCAGCGGTACATCGCCTCTTTGGCATCGAGCATTTCATACGGCACACCGCAAGCGGTCATGCTTTCCGTGTAATCCGAAAGCGGGATTGTGGCGTCGGCCGGGCTCAGGTCGATGCCGCCCGTTTTCACAATCAGCTTTTCCTCTGCGTCACGCTCCAGCTCATCCCATGCCGCGTAAGCGTGCTTGGCCAGCTCAACGTAGCCAGTGGTGTGATAGCTTAATCGAATAATGCGCGAGTGATCCTGAGATCCGCCGTTCAAGTGACCAATCTCAAACTGCTCAAGCCCCAATACATCATCCCCAATCCGGCGCGAAAGCCAGTAGGTCGCTGCACTACCCAATCCGCCCAAACCAATTACAATTACTTTAAAATTTTTCTTCATTATTTGTATTTATTTAGCAAGAGGATAAATCCTCCTGCTACCGACGACGGCCTTCGGCCTAAATTCAGGCCGGAGGCCGTCGTTGAAAGCCGATGAGCTTTAGCTCACTGGCGGTAAGAAACCTGCTGAACAATTACCATTATTTTCTGATTATTTTCTGTAGGGGGACCCCTCGTGGGTCCCCTGAATTAAACTAAATTCCGGGCATCCACAAGGAATGCCCCTACCAATCAAATGACTCGACGCCGGAACAGAAATCGCCCAAAACGCCAAGAGAGCGGCATTCTAGCACAGCCTTTTAAACAACCCCAGAACAACTGGTCACCTTATCACATTTTGTCACAGCAGCAGCTTCACGACCTGCACGAAGCCTCGATGAACATCCTCGAAAATATCGGAGTGGATTTCATGGATGCGGAAGCACTCGACCTGTGGGAAGCGGCCGGAGCCAAAGTAGACAGGGCTACTGAACACGTTTGGATCGACCGGGGATTGGTTGAGCAAGCGCTTGAGACCGCCCCCAGCAGATTTACGTGGCGGGCCAGAAACCCGGCCCATGATGTGGTAATTGGGGGCAACCATCTGACCTTTGCCCCGTGCGGCGGGATGGTATATGCCAGTGATCTGGATCAAGGCCGACGGC
>JBCCSO010000608.1:0-3654 GCA_039199965.1 Chloroflexota bacterium
ACGAGTGCGATTCCGCACTCGTTTTTTTATTCTTCACTTTTGTTGTGATTGGTTCGGCGGAACCAATACCACGCAGAGTCGTAAACAGGCTGGTCCTCCACTTGTGATGTGCCCAACTCAACCCTATCCAACATAAATCCATCAGCAAACAATTGCTCCACTTTACCTTGAACGATGCCGTGATCCTGTTCATCTTTGAAGTGAACGTACAAAAGATACACTGCACCCTCGCGGAGTAAAGCTCTTAGTGATTGATAGTAATCGCTTAACTGCTCACCAGAAAACGAGTGCATGCACCCGATATCAATCGCGAGATCGTACTGACCGCTGATCATGCTAGGTTGAGAGGCGGAGCCCACATGAAATTGTGCTTGATTTGATACACCAGCGGCCGCTGCTCTCTTTTTGGCCTCTTCAATAGCAGCAGGAACAAAGTCAATCCCATCCACCTGCCAGCCACGCTGAGCCAAGTAGATTGCGGTGCGGCCGTAACCACAGCCTAGGTCCAATGCTCGGCCGGGCATAAGTTTTGGGGCCAATTCAATGACTTCAGGAGGCGGCAATTCATCAGCCCACGGCAGTTCCTTAGAATCGTATCGTTCTACAAATCGTTGAAAGGTTTCATCACTCATAATTCTTAGCCTGCTTTTTACAAATAGATTGGGTCATTATAATTCAGGCCAGCCGCAAAAAGTAAGGCGATTTAAAAGAAAAAGAGTATCCCGAAAATTGATTAAGATCGCCTCACAGCCAACCGACAGCTAATTTAATCGGGCTTTTATTGTCTTTAGTTAGCCCAAGTGGGTTTTGCTTAAAGAATCTTTGCGGCTTTCACCCGGAACACAAATCAGATGGAGGACTAATGATTGTTCAGCAGTATCAGAAAATATGGCGGTATAACAATTGGGCGTGGGACTATGTATTTGAGTCAATGGTCAACCTCACAGAGGATGAGTACAGGCAAGAGCGGCCGTTCTTTTGGGGCTCACTACATGGATTAATGTCACACTGCTTGGCGGCCGAAATCATCTGGATCAACAGGTTAAACGGAAACAGTCCAAAAGCCTTATTGGGAGCTGATGATTTTTCCTCTTTGAGCACAATCATTGATCAATGGCAGCCTGTTCGTCAACAGTGGCACGTCTACTTAGGAAACTTAACAGAGGAGCAGGCCGGATCTATTTGTCAGTATACCTCTACAGAAGGTGAATTAAGACAAAACGTAGTAGCCGACATCATTTCACACGCGGCTAATCATGCCACAGATCACAGAAGTCAGATGACTCCCATTCTGGCACAGCTGGGTCACCCCACGCCAGAGTTGGATTATTTGTTTTACTGTTTGAGTCTTCAGAGTTGATTTAGGTAGGTGTTAATAAATGATTGGATAACTTATCCATATAAGTAATATAAGTTAGAAGTCGTAGTAGGGGGTGTGGAAAGTGGGGATAACTTTTTATGAGCCCCATATCTTGGAAATTTTGTACATGACCCCCAAGATGTACCGGAGTACTAGCTAAATTTTAGTGATCTGGTTTGTGTATAACTTGTCATCATGACATGGGATAACTTTTTGTCGAAAAAAATGATTCTGCAGGCTGCATGGTATAGACCCCCATATGTGGGTGTTAACATTAAGTTAATAGCAAATGTTCCTAACTATACTTCAGCACTAAAACAGTGGGTTGTGGGAAAAAGTGGAAAGTTATCCACCAAAAAGGGAGGTTTTCAACAGTTTTTAAGTAGTTATCCACACCTGAAATTTCGTGTAATCTTACAAGTGGGATATATCTGGCACAAATTCTGACATAAAAGGAAATCAGTTTGTCCACATATGGGGGGGATTTAGGTCACGATTCTTACGCATTTGTTCTGGAATTGTCCATATACGGTTGATAGAATTTTTCCATGACGAAAAAGTCGAAAAAGCAAAACAAAAAGAAAAGAGCCTCAGCTGGCAACTTAAATGACGTGCTATTTGCGTTTGGTGTGCCTTTGTTTGGAGCAATTCTTTTGGGGCAGGCACTTGTTGCTATTATTGGAGCTGATTCAAGTACGCTTTCACGCTCTTCAATCATTTTGTCTTCCATTGGGCTGATTTCCATGTTTTATGGGATGCGTAAATATAAAACACCGGGGATGGGATTGCGCGGTGGGCGGCCGCTTTTTTCGAGTGCAGGCTTCGCTTTTATGGGCTGGGTTGCCATTTTAGTTTGTCGCTTCTTCTTTGTTGAAATTGATGGCAGCGCTCTGAACCAGCCGCTGTTTTCTATTTTTCTTTATTTACTCTTATTTGAAGCGTTTGCGGTTCAGGTATGGGCTTTCAGTTTAGTCTTTAAAGCTGTATCGGAGCTCTTCGGGGGTGTAGCTGCCGCCTTTGCCAGCGGTGTGAGCTTTGCCACTGTGGCGTTTTTCTACTTTCAAGAAATTGCCATCTTCTCACCCCTAATCAACAACTCCGTTTGGCTTCTTTTACTTACGATTTTATACGTTTTGGCATGGGGGATTTTTTATGGAATGGTGCGCTTACGTACCGGTAGTATTCTGGGCATTGTTTTGGTACAGGCGATGCAAAGCCTAACGGCTTGGGAGCTAATTCCACCACTACCAGTTCTGGACAATACCAATTTCAATCCTCTTTTCTTCATATCGATCGTTCTCTATGCAATCCTCATCTGGCGCTTGTGGCCAAAAGAATTGAGCGATCATCGTATCTAGCTGATCATCTTAAATGCTGTTGGGGTTCTATGCTTTTCCGTAGTTTACGTTGACCACCTTCTCAACCGTATATTATTTTGCGTCTGATCTGTGTAAAGGGTAAAACTCTTGGCTGAGCTTTTCTGGTGTACGTATATAGTATCAGGAAAGCTGATTATCATCATTGTTAGGTAATCTGAAAAAGCTGATCATTTAAATTGTTCAGATCGCCTTTCTGCTATTGTGAAAGTATTTGTTTTGAATAAATTCTTTCTCAATGGCCCTAGCCCATGAAATGAGGTTGAACCCATGAGTTACGAATACATTTTGACAAAAACTGAAGGCAAAGTTGGCATTGTACAGTTCAATCGCCCCAAAGCACTGAACGCTTTAAGCCCTGAACTAATGGAAGAAACGATGACCGCCTTAGAGGCGTTTGATGCGGACCCTAATATCGGCTGTATGCTGGTTACAGGCAGCGACCGGGCCTTCGCGGCCGGAGCTGACATCAAAGAGATGGCGAGTGCCACCGTTGTTAAAATGAATCAGAGCTCCTTTATTGGACAGTGGGATCGGTTCCGCAACATCAAAAAAGTGGTGATCGCGGCCGTTTCTGGCTTTGCGCTAGGTGGTGGCTGCGAATTTGCTATGGCGTGTGACATGATTGTTGCCAGTGAAACGGCGCAGTTTGGTCAACCAGAAATCAATTTAGGCATCATTCCCGGAGCTGGCGGAACGCAGCGGATGACCAAAGCGGTTGGTAAAGCATTAGCGATGGAAATTTGTATCAACGGCCGCTTTTTGTCTGCGGCTGAAGCTGAAAAATATGGTTTGGTCAATCGGGTATTTCCGCAAGAAGTCATGATGGATGAGGCGGTTAAATTTGCAGGCCAGATTGCTGAACGAGCCCAGATCGCTGTGCAAGAGGCTAAAGCCGCCATCAATGCATCATTTGAA
>JBCCSO010000609.1:0-3644 GCA_039199965.1 Chloroflexota bacterium
GGCAACGATGGCCCATTAGCCATCATCATTTTAGAAAGAGCGGTGTAAGTATCGGCATCGCCCCTATTATCACCTTTCTTGTTTCATTAAACGACAGCTTTGACTGATAAGTTCCAATGTCTAAGCTCGAATGTAGATAGTTTGTAAGCTTAGGATTCGTTTTTGGCTCCACGTAAATGAAGACGATTCTATGTGGGCAATAAATTTTCAGAAAACTGTTTGAGCTTTTTCCTTTCCTCAGTAAATGGCTCATTAGGACTAGGCTGTTTTTCAAGTCCCTTTTTATACCAGCCAGAATCGTTTGACTGAGAGAGTAGCATTGCAATTTCCTGCCCAACTTGCTCTGGCGAAACAGCAATAAAGCGGCCGAAAATGGCGCTTAATACACCCCGAATGCCGGTTATATTGCGTGAGATTTCGGTGTTTACGACTCCGGGGCCGTAGTTATAAACCCCTAGCGTAGGATAATCTGTCATGAGCATCAGCGTATACAAACTCAGCGCCTGAGACGTGCTGGTGATTGTCCGAAACATCCCAAATGTTTCCTCTTTATTGAGAATGTCGTAGTCGATTGTTCCATCAGTCGTATTTCCACCAGTCACAAACAGAACCTTTCCACCATCGGCTAGGGCGGGCATCAGCAAGCTGGTCAAATGATAGCGGGACAAATATTGGGTAGCGAAGACAAGTTCTAATCCTTCCTTTGTGATGATCGGTTCGGGCATGATCACCCCCGCACAGTGCACCAAATAATCAATTTTTTGAAAAGAGATTAGGAATTCCTCGGCAAACCGCCTCACATTTGACATGAGACTCATGTCAACCGTCATGAACGTGACGTTGGCCCCTGTCTTTTGAGCAATCTCTTGTTGAGCCTGTTTTCCTTTTTCTGCATTACGGCCGACGATGATCAAATCATCGTTGGGTTGGGCCAATTTTAAGGCTGTTGCTTTGCCAATGCCGCTGCTTCCACCAGGTATTAAAATCGTTTTCTTCGTCATCTGTTTTGCTTAAGGTGCTTCAACTGTCACACGACAGAGAAGCGTATTGTCCGTTTCCAAATCAGGGCCCCAGATCAGCTGAGCTGAACTGACCCAATCAATTTGGTCGTATCCAAATCTTGGGCTGACAGCTTCGGCCGTATGCACCGTGGTGGCTGTCCAGTTGCTGTCATCAAAATCGGCCGACTTCCATCCATCTGGCTCACCTAAATCAATGAAGCCACACGGTACGGTGCCCGCAACAGGATCTGACTCACTCTCGCACGCCTTATCAAGTGGGGCGGTATGAATAACGGTGCAAGCCCAATCTTCGTTTGACACAGCCACAAGCTCGCCCGTACTTGTATCGGTGATTTGCATGATGAAGCCGCCATCCCCCATTTGCTGGAAATTACCGCCGATATATTCAAGCCCGGTGTCATTTTCCTTGAAATCTTTCAAGATAAAGTTGAGGTTGAGGGGATAGTCTGCTTTAAACGTTGTTGCTTCGGCATTGAAGGAACGTTCTGTGGTGATGGGAACGCTGTCCTCTACAATGAGTTCTTCTCCGAGGTAAGCGGCGAACCAGTTATCCCCCCACGCCTCCATTCGAAATGTGTTCGAGCCATCGGTTATGCCGCTTTCCGTTTCGACAACTCTACCCAAAGAAACTGAGCAAGCTGCGGTTGCAAAAGCGGTAATGATCAAAATTGATGATGTTTTGCGCATTTGTTCCTCTTCAGTATCAACCAGAGCTATCTAAGCAATTCTGGGCGTAGGAGCAGGGCGAAAGAGATAGCGCAAATCTTCAAAATAGTGGCCGGTGAGGATCGATGCGAGCATGATGGTAATCGTGTTGTAGGGGATCGCACGAGCAAAAAACTCGATGCCATCAAGGGTGTAATTGAGATACATCGAGATAAACATCAAAATGACGGCCGAGATTGCCCCAACGATTCTTGTGCGGGGGATTAAGACCAAAACGGCGAAGATGACGGCTAGTACGTTTCCACCATTGTCTAAGATCAATCGGCCGAGGGTAGGCTCGCCAGTGGCATAGGTTTCTGTGCCAGCACCTGATGCGGCAATGAGCATGGCTATGGCAACAATTACGGCGATGATGGTGTACACGATATTTGCTTGTTTGCTGTCCCGCTGCATGACTAAGGTTTTGTCTAAGATTGTTTTCATTGGATTTGTCCTCTAAAATTTTTCTCCATTTAAGACACGCGGTGTGTCATATATGGATTCTAACTTATGACACACTGTGTGTCAATAGTTTTGTGCTTAGTTTCAAAACTCATGTTTGACCAAACAAATATTGTCTGGTTCCACATTGGGACAAACACTTAAAGCTTCGGCATCCTCAAAAAGAAACTTGGCAAAAGAAGTTTGGCGAAGCACTTGACCGACCCTCTGCAAACTTTCAATAGATGAGATTGAAAAGATCATTTAATCTTTGAAAACGGTGATATTTTGCATCAATTGCTTGACCGGCAGACGAGAGGACTTATAATTTCCATAATGATATTTTGTATCAAAACAAGGTGCAGATCTTAATTTCATAATTGAGTTATCTAGCACCTTTTTCGTGTTACCAAATATGAAGACACACTATTGGTTAAACTATCCAGCCGATTACACAAAGCAACTTAAACCGCTCCTCCATCAGCAGATGTGGTTATTTGGGCAGGACATCCTTTGCCCAGATGGGAACCTGCTCTACCAATACAACTTCACTCACAACCCCGCCCTTGAACAAGGTAGCTCTATGTACTCTTGTTCAAACGAAGGTGACCAAATTGTGCTATGGGGGTGGGGAGTTTGGTTTGGCAGGCCAGAGCTGGGAGCGGTTTTTGTAAACCGATATAAGGCATTACCCTGCTTTACGGCCGTTCCAACGCTTTCAGAAACGGTTCACCGTCAAGCCGGCTTGCCCCATCTCACCCACCGTGTCACGTCTGAAACACAGGCACAGGCGATGTGTCAGCTCTGGATAGAGCTTCTTAAGTGGTTGGCTGCATACGAGGCATGGGTGTTAGAGCGATATGGTGTGGCTTGGAGACAAGCAGCTCTAAAATCATTTCCTCATGTTTTCACGCCAGCAGAAGATATTGATCAGCTGCCAAACCTGTGGCAATCACTAGCCGAACAGAGTCAGGCGCTGACGATCAAATCATTCACTTCTTAGATCGAAAATTGAAGCTGCTCCTTGGCTGGTTATTAATTTAAACAAAGCTTTAAATCATCAGCCCTAATCACTACCCTACTGATCCGTTCACTGAACTTTTGAAGGAAGGATAAATAACTATGGAATTTAATACAGCAGATTACAGACTGCCGGTCACTGTGCTGTCTGGCTTTTTAGGAGCAGGCAAAACGACCTTGCTCAACCATGTACTCAACAACCGTGAAGGACTGCGGGTGGCGGTCATTGTCAACGACATGAGTGAGGTAAATATTGACGCTCAACTTGTGAGCAATGGGGACGCTCAGCTCAGCCGAACGGAAGAGAAACTAGTAGAAATGAGCAATGGGTGCATCTGCTGTACGCTCCGTGAAGATTTGCTGATTGAGATCGGAAAACTGGCGGCTGAAGGGCGCTTTGACTACTTGCTGATTGAATCAACCGGTATTTCAGAGCCAATGGCGGTTGCGGCAACC
>JBCCSO010000610.1:0-3642 GCA_039199965.1 Chloroflexota bacterium
TATTGTAGTAACAAACAAGCAGCAGGTGCATAGTAGCAGTAAGCTCAAAATTGCAATAGCTATTGTCCACTGACGCTGAGTCCAGTTTGACCAAGGCATTCCTCCCCCGTTGTTGACAGCGCCTTCAGCACCGCCACCGCCTACCTGCCCTAGAAATCCTCCAGCGTTGTTGTCACCAGCTTCTGACATGGGATATTGCTCTTGTACCTGTCGAAAATCTTGAGCTGGCGATTCCATGACCGGCAGCTTTTCTGGCTCGGCCGCTGAAATGGGTGAATCAGCAAAAGTTGGGAGGCGTTCACTACCACCTCCCGGATACGGAGGTGGAGTAGGATTTGAAGGAGGTTGATTGAATTCCGACTGAGGCTGTACCGGTAAAGGAGGTGTAGCAGCGGGTGAAGTCATAGGCGATTCTTCACCACCAGGCTGGATACGCGTAGAAATAATCGCGTCGCTGGTTTCAATTTCTTGGTGCAATAGCGTCACATTGCTACCAAGCTGAATAATTTGGCCGTTTGCTAGCCGAACTGGTTCTCCCCCCAATCGCTGACCATCAATAAATGTACCGTTTGTGCTCCCTAAGTCTTGCAAATAGTATGAACGATCAAGGATCAGGCGGCAGTGGTTCCGTGAAACCTCGGGGTCGTTAATGATAATGTCTGCCGTTGAATCACGGCCAATGATGACTGTCTGTGATTTGAGTTCAAAGGTTTCACCTGCCCTTGGACCGCGACGTACAACCAATTGATATTGAGGCATTCAGTTCTAAACTCCTTGGCTAAAAAGAAAACGATTCGGTGCCGTTCAGCACAACCGTATGTGTTTAAGTAAAGGTTTTAATCACAATGTGAGTTAGTTTTGGGATTGTTGAAGCTTTTGTGTCGAACTACTTGAGGGATATATTGGGATGGAAGTTTGTATTATGACTCTCTTTCCGGTTTTTAGTATAAGCCAATATACCTAATTTGACACATTTGAACGCCTCAATTAAATTTTGACCCAAAACTCGAGGGGATTCAAATCACATTAGCTTCTTTTACCGTTGGAATTATGGGAATTTACCTGCTTTTTTACGTGCCTAGCCAGAGAAGATCCTAATTTAGGACCAGAGTCAGGCAAACCTAGTGGAATGGGAATCAATTACCCGCTTCTGGGGAGTAAATCTCTAAAGTAACGTATTTCTTCCACACCCATGAGGTAGGCCAGAAAAATATAGACCAGCACACCGATCATACCGGGAATCAGTACAGGCAACAGCACAGTAATAAATCCACTACCCACCCAAAACTGTGACATGACATACCAACATCCCCATGAAATAAATCCGGTTGCTAAAGCAGCAAGCAAAGTTCGTACAAATAACCAAGTTACTCCAAAACCGCGTAATCCATCTAAATTTTTCTGTAAAAGAATCAACATAAGCAAGGTGTGTACAATAATTTTGCCCGCATTGGCGGCCATTAAGCCAGGCAAGCTAAAAATGGGTGTCAGGATAGATGCGGCAATTACGTAAAAAATTGTGCTTGCTACCCCAACCAAAGCCGGCCGCAGGGTGTCTTTCATCGCGTAAGACGCATAAATCAACATTAAATCGATACCAGCAAATGGGAGTCCAAATAGATCGATGCGTAGGATAAGCGCGGTCATCGCTGTATCGCTAGCCAGAAATTCTCCCCGTTGAAAAAGCAAAGCAATAATGGCAGGTGCAAGCGCAAACAGTCCAGCCGCAGCCGGAAACACCAGCGTAATTACCAAACGTATTCCCTGAGACAGCGTTTGTTTAAATTCTGCCAGCGGCCGACTGGCCTGTTTAGACAAGGTCGGCAGAATTGCCGTAGACAACGCCACTACTACCAGACCGATCGGCAGTTGATAGAGCGTCGTTGAGGTACGCATGAGTGTCACAGAGCCATCCCCGGTACCGGCCGCCAGTCTGTAGCCAACAAACAGGCTAAGTTGGTTAACAAACAATCCTAAAAGAATAGGCGCATACAAGCGCATAATTCGTCGCACAATCGGGTGGCGCCACTCCAACTTAAACCGTAGCTTGGCATCGTGTAGGCCGGGCACCTGCAGCAAAACCATCAGTATTGACCCGATAAGCATTCCCCACGCTAACGAGACAACCTCATCTGAAAACAAAAAAGCAGCCACAATGATGGCCGTATTAAACAAAGAAATTGTAAACGCGGGCCACGTGAATCGCTCCAAAGAATTGAGGGCAGCTGTCAACACACTGGAAACGCTAAGAAAAAGCATGGCTGGTGCGGTAATACGCATGAGCCTGACCGTCAGCGCAAACAGTGAATCCTCGCTGAGCTCCCCAGCCCCAACCAGCAGCGCAACCAACGGTGTAAAGCTCTCTACCAAAATAACGCAAACCACCATGATTACGGTCACCAAGCTCAAACAAATGCTCACGGCTGACCACAATTCCGTCTTATCCTTCTTAGCTGCGTATTCACTAAATACAGGCACTAAGGAGGAGCTGACCATTTCACCACCAGCAATCAACTGATAAAGCGTCTGTGGCATAAGTTCAGCAAATCCGAATGCGTCTAAGGTGCCTGTTGCCCCAAAAAACGCAACCTTTGTGGCCTCCCGAACCAGCCCCAAAATACGCTGGATAATGTTGGCCACAGCAAGCAGCGAAGCGGCTCCTAGCAATCTTTTGTTCTGATTAAGCTGGGGGGCAGTTGGCTGATGTCCCTTTTCATCATTAGGCACTTTTTCTTCGGATAAGTCCATGTAAGCTGATTCTAGCTGGTTGTTATGCAACGGGGCAACAATGATTGAGCAATGCTTTGCTTACGCAAGTCAACCCTCAAAAATGAAAAAGGCCGCCACAAGGGCGACCTTATCTAAACGTTTTGCCAATATTCGTATGGTAGCCAATCGCTAAAAACTAAGCATCAAAAACCACACTAAATATCACAGTTACCGGCCGAACACGCTACTTCTTGAGCAGCTGTGGTCAGATCCTTTTCTTCGTATCGATAGATCTTCGAGAAGTCAACCTCTGGGAACTCAGCCGCTTTCTTCTCGTACTCTTCCTGACCAATTTCCATGTATGGCATCTGATCATATTGAGCGTCGAAGGCAGGTAAGAACGCCATCCCACCGATCTTGTCTTGGTTTTCCCAAATCCAGCGGATAATGTCGAGCACCTCATTTTCACTGTAGGTAATCGTTACAGATGGGTTGTGTTCTGTGTAGTGAACTTTGTTTTGCAGCCAGTATTCACACTGCTCAATCGCGGTGCGATCATTACGCGTGATAGCGTGTTCAGGGGCTTTCACCGGGAAGTGAGCTACCCACGTCGTTGCGTTTTCAACCGTCTGACCGTTTTCTGGATCAAGCGGCACGCCGGCATCTTGCATCACTTTCAAAATCGGGGTGTGCGCGCCAACCCGTACGTTGCGAATATAGTGAGGTGCCCATCGTGCGTGCAGCCCGGATGAGCTGTTGAGCAATTGAGACGAATTGCCAGACGGCTTAACGGCTGTCACACTAACAGACTGGTTAATCCCCAGCTTTTGTGAATAAATCCGGTTGGTTTCAACTGCAACGTAGCGCAAACGAGATTGAACATCAGGGTCTTGGCAAACAGGGCTGTCCATCTGACCGTTTAGGTCAACGCCA
>JBCCSO010000611.1:0-3634 GCA_039199965.1 Chloroflexota bacterium
AGGGGTTGGCAGACGGTCATATTTTTGTAAGCCATCAGGCAACTCAATACCGTAGGGCTTTCGGTCACCCTGCTCGTACAAATACCAGAGGGACGTGGTGGTTACACCGGTGATAAAGCCGCGTACAACCACTTCGATTGGGATAGGTTCTGCTTCCCGGCCGACGGTGACGTTGGGATCAGGTACATCAATCACGTGATTCGCCATGATATCGGCCGTTTGCTCAAACCACCACTGGGCCAGCTGGTTCAACACCTGTCCTTTGTGCGGGATCAGTCCTAAAACGCGATCAAATGCACTGACCCGATCAGTCGTGATCAGAAAGCGACGACTGTTGGCTGGATCAAGATAAACATCCCGAACCTTGCCATCGTATTTTTCCCCCAATTCAGGGAAATCAGTTTTATCGAGTGTATGCGGCAGTGCCGCCATGAGTTCTTTGTGAGTGAGCATGATTTTGGTTACGATTGAAGTTCAATTTGATTTTTATAGTCTAATTGGCGCTTATTGAGAGGAAAGCCAAATTTTTCAGATCTAGAAAATGTAATCTCGATCCAAAAGCGATAGATGAATTCGTTGAATGAATTTGCACAGACGTAGCAATGATAAATTACATCTTCTTGCTCAATGAATTCCTCTTCAGGATCCATGAAATCAGGGCTAATTTCAAGGGGGCTAACTAAGACCTTGATGTCGTCTTTTGAATTGAATAAAAGAAACCAAGTTACGAACCCTTGACCATCATCTAAGAAAGGGTAGTAAATGCGCCCATCTTCAAGATAACCTATTGACGTGCCATCTGAGTCATATGTATTGTTCCCACGAATCAAACCATAATCAGCATAGCCTGATAATTTCATGTAAATTTTTGGATCGGAAGCAAATCTTTCAAAATTTTTGGGCAAGGCCAAATTATGCAATAACAATTCTTCCTTTGTTTTCAGCAATGCCTTAGCTACGCTTGGGCCTGAAAAATGTGTTTGCATCATTTTGCTAATAAATGGGAATGGATGATAGACACCTTCGATCCAGCTAAGGTCATCACCAAACTGAGGCACATCTGGTAGTCTGTCATACGCGATTTTTGAAAACATGTCCACACCATCCCAGAGCTCTGATCGTGCTGGGGTAATCCACATGTACTCAAATTTATGTTGATCAGAATGAATCATTTAACTGTCCAATGCTTTAATCATTTCATCCAACGTCATATCCGCCATCGAGTGAAGCACCAAATCCGCTTCGCTGTAATCCATGTGGCGGGTTAACGGATTCGGAACAGCCACAATTTTCATTCCAGCTCTTTTGGCTGCAACAACCCCATTAACTGAATCTTCCAAAGCTAAAGCATTTTTCGGGTCAGCGCGCAAGCCTTCGCAAGCTGATAAGTAGACGTCCGGTTCAGGCTTTCCGACACCGCCCACGTCTGACCGGCCGCGAACGGCCTGAAAGTCATAAAGTAAGCCTAGCCGGGGTAGATGGTAGTTCAACCAGCGCGCTTCAGATGTGCTGGCGATGCCAAGTTTAAGTCCCATCGCTTTGGCTTCTGCGATGCGGTCTGCCACGCCCGGCATGAGCCCTTCATTTCCCAAGATTTCAAGCCCAAGCTGACGGCGCTCTTCCCGGAACTGCATTTCTGTTTTGTCTAATCCGGTTAACTCAACTAAATGGGCCCCGGGGTGATAGACATTCATCCGGCCGATATTCGGCAGCCACTTCTCCATGGGAAACGGATGGCCGTAGCGTTCAAATAGCTGCTCCCACGCGGCCGTTAACGCAGCTTCTGTGTCGATGATGGTGCCATCAAAATCAAAAATTACTGCTTCAATCATATACTTTTGGGGTAATAACAAACCGCTTTACCAAGCATTAAAATTATTGATCCCTTATTTTCAAAATCACCTTCAAATTCAATTAAACCGATTTCAGTCAAAAATGAATGGTGATCGATTGGATGCATCTTAAATTCATTGGAACCTTCAGAAACGAATAATTCATTATCTTTAATTCGTATAGAAAGAGTCTCGTCAATATTTTTATTCGATGGGTCTTGATAAACACCTTCAAAAACTTCCCATTGATGGGGATCGGGTTGAAGGACCTCATTTAATTTAATATGGAAATAAGGTTCTCCCCCGATCATGACATGTGTGATGGCCCCGTTATCGTTTTCTGCGAACGTAATTGGTTGTAAATACAGCTCCTCAATGATTAAACAAAATTGATGTTTACCAACGGCATCCAATATTTTCGACTCTTCCCCTAATTCCTCAAGAAGAAGTCGCTCTTGATCAACCGAAAATTTTACCAAGTGGCCGACCTCTACATTTAAGAATGAACCCACATATTGTTGCAACTCTTTCTCTTTTAAGGAAATGAGTTCCGGCCGATAATCGATCGCTTTAAGTGATTTTGGTTTTGGTAGATCAAGTGCGTAATCAAACAGAGATTTCATTACCTGCCAACCAGCCCCCATTGGAGCATAGTGGCTTAGAACCACCACAGCCGCATTCTCATTCGGAAATAGCCGGAAGGTGCAGTTGTAACTTAACTGGATGCCTCCATGCCCAACCATTTCTTTTCCTCTGTATTGGCTAATCTCAAATCCTAGCCCATATCCAAGGAATCCGTGCCCATGCGGGGGGATGGCTTGATCTGTAAGGCAACTCCGCTCCATTTTCTGCATCTCTTTGACAGATTCCGGAGTTAGGAATTGATCGCCACCAAACAAGCCATCGTTTAGATACATCTGTGCTAAATTTGCAAGATCTGTTGCGCAGGTATAGCCAAAACCGGAAGGGTTGCCACTAGCATTAATCATTAGTTTGTGACTTACCGAAACTTCTCCCTGCGTATTTACTTCATGGGGTAATGCAAGGGGGTATGTCATCGCTCCAGTTGGATCAAATGTTGTGCGTGTCATTTGTAGCGGCTCAAAAACCAGCTCGCGCACAAGATCATCATAATATTTACCAGTAACAACTTCGGCGATGTGACCGGCTATGCAAAGAACTGTGCTTGAATAGAGATGAACTTTCCCCGGCTCTGCCAAGAATTTGTAATGCGGGATCTGTTCGTAGACAAATCGCCGCAGTGCATCAGGATCACGTGGGCCAAAATCTTTACCGGCCGATGGTAGCCCTGTTGTGTGACTTAACAGATGACGTAGGGTAATTCGCTTGCCATACAGGGGATTGCTAAATTCTAAATCTGGCAAGTAGGTAAGGATCGGCCTATCCAAGTCAAGCAAATTTTGCTCAACCAAACGCATGATGAGTGCCGCGCAGACATTCTTAGCAATTGAGCCATACACAAAAAGTGTTTTGTCGGTAATCGGGATGCCGTGGCCTGCATTGGTTGTCTGGCCAAAACCGCCTGTATGGACAATTTGACCATCTTGCAAAATAGCCACGGCCGCTCCCACTATTTCACTTTTATCTATGCTAGGTTGTATCAGATTTGAAATATCTTTCATTTAAACCATCCGCATTTTGCCTGAGCGGGTGACACTTTTCACTTGTTCAAGCAAAGAGTGTCTTTTGCTTCAATCACTTAGGTGCGACTTCTTCCCAAAGATTGGGGTAAAGCGTGACAAAACCATCATGATTAACCTCAAGATCGGCCGTAAATGCAC